>JAGQWV010000343.1 GCA_020437045.1 Saprospiraceae bacterium
AGGTCAAAAATTAAATTCATGTTTTGGACTGCTTGGCCTGAAGCACCCTTTACCAAATTGTCAATGACTGAAATGATGTGCACTATTCCGTCGTAAACGGTGATATTTAAAATGCAATAATTTGTATTTACCACCATTTTGACATCCGGATTGTCATCAATTATTTTTACAAAGGGATGCGACTGATAGTAGCGTGAATAAATATCCTTAATTTCATTTTCAGCCATTGAAGTTTCGAAATATACGCTGGCCAGGATTCCTCTGGTAAAATCTCCCCGAACCGGCACAAAGTGGATAGGATGTTTAAAATCTTTATCCAATTGAATTAATGACTGCGTAATTTCAGCAAGATGTTGATGTTTAAATGCTTTGTAAACCGATATATTGTTATTGCGCCAGGTGAAGTGTGTCGTTTCCGACAAGGCTTGTCCGGCACCGGTAGATCCGGTGATGCCATGCACGTGTACCGCATTTTTTATTAATCCTTCATTAGCCATGGGAAGGAGGGCCAATTGAATGGAAGTGGCAAAACATCCTGGATTTGCAATGCGATGGGATTTTTTAATTGCGTCCCGTTGAAGCTCAGGCAATCCGTAAATAAAATCATGACCATTATGTAGCCGGAAGTCATGACTCAGATCTATAATTCTGATTTTATGGTCAAAGGCTTGTTGTTCCATTAATGCTCTTGAGCGACCGTGGCCCATGCAAAAGAAAAGGACCTCTGCATTTTCGATGGCGTCCGTAAAGTTTTGCTCCAGATCAATGAGGTCCCTGTGTACTGAGGATATTTTTTTTCCTGCCTGACTTTGACTCTGGCAGAAAGCCAATTCGACATTCGGATGGGTCGAAAGAATACGAATCAGTTCTCCCCCGGTATAACCTGCAGCACCTACAATTCCGGCTTTAATCATGTTTTTTCGGCTTATGAATGGAATAATAATTTTTCAGAGGAGTTGCCAATAGTTTAATAAATCCTTTAGCTTCCTCGGAGTCCCAGGTCTTGTTTTCCTCTCCATAAGAACCAAATCGACTTTGCATGAGATCGTTGGGTGATTTTATGCCTATTAATTCAAATCGATATGGGTGTAATTTGATGGAGACTTCACCGGTAACCTCCTTTTGGGTATCCTCGAGAAATCCTTCAATATTGCGCATCACTGGCTCGAGATACTGGCCTTCATGTAGTAACATCCCATACCAGTTTGCCAGTTGTTCCTTCCAGTATTGTTGCCATTTGGTGAGCGTATGTTTTTCCAGGAGGTGGTGGGCTTTGATGATCATCATCGGGGCACCGGCTTCGAAACCCACTCTTCCCTTAATACCGATAATGGTATCACCGACGTGGATATCTCTTCCGATTGCGTATTCACGGGCAATCCTGGTTAACTCCTCGATAGCGGCGACTGGTTTGTAATTTTGGTCGTCAATGGCTCTTAATTCGCCCTTTTTAAAGGACAAGGTGAGCGTACGTGGTTCAATCGAAGGTTTTAATTGGCTAGGATAGGCTTCTTCGGGTAGTGAAAGATTGGAAGTCAAGGTTTCTTTTCCTCCGACACTGGTACCCCACAATCCCTGATTGATTGAATATTGCGCTTTTTCCCATGACATATTAATTCCATAGTGTTGCAAATAGGCCACTTCTTCTTGCCTGGTTAATTTCTTGTCCCGAATCGGTGTGATAATTTCAAGATCCTTTCCTAAAACTTGAAAAGCTAAATCAAAACGGACCTGGTCATTGCCAGCACCAGTACTACCGTGTGCCACCGATTTTGCCCCAATCTTATTTGCATATTCGACAATTTCCAAAGCTTGAAATACACGCTCTGCACTGACACTCAAAGGGTAGGTGTTGTTGCGCAGAATGTTACCGAATACCAGGTAACGGATACATGCATTGTAATATCGCTGTACGGCATTTAAATGAATAAATTTTTCAGCACCGAGAGCGAGCGCTTTTTCCTCGACACGTTTAATGTCCTCGGTACTGAAACCGCCTGTATCTACCAGTGCGGCGTGAACCGCAAGACCTTTTTCCTCAGTTAAATATTTAATACAATAGGAGGTATCTAATCCTCCGCTATAAGCAAGTACAACGATAGGTTTACTCATGTTCTTTTGAAGTATTTTATTGGTCAAATCAAGTTGCATCGCCTCAACTTTTGAAGGCGCTAACATACCGGTACAAAGACACATCTGGTAATTCTTACTGGTTAATATGTTGTAATTACTACAACTGCTACAACCTTTCCAAAAGGTTTCATCTTTTGTCAACTCAGAAAAGGTGACAGGATGATAGCCCAGCGCAGAATTAATACGCATAACGGCCAGACTGGTCGTGATACCAAAAATGCGGGCTTCAGGATATTTATCTCTGGCTAAATTGAAAATCTTCGATTTAATCTTTTTGGCAATACCCTGGCTACGATAGTCAGGGTGAACAAGAAGACCACTATTCGAAACATATTTCTTGTTTTCAAAACTTTCGATATAGCAGAACCCCACAAATTTATCTCCTTCGAGGGCGATGACTGCATCACCTTCTTTCATTTTTTTGATAACATATTCCGGAGTCCTCTTAGCGATACCTGTGCCTCGAACTTTTGCAGATTCTTCATACTCGCGGCAGATCTCCTCGGCATATATTAAATGTTCATCACCGGCAATAGAAATATTAATGTCCATCTTTAATTTACAACCAAACTAGTTTATGAAAAGAAATAAAAAATAGAGGAGAGATCCCCTGTATATGAAGGTCAGTATTACGCACGGCCAGGCCGGCGATGGATTCTTGTGTTAACTACAAGGAGGCTAAAAGTCATTTCCAAACGATTATAGCGGGGCCAAAGTTAAGGAGATATTATTTCTCCTGCATTCATCTGCTTTATTAAATTGACCACCTATTAGTTAAAATGTGAAATTAGGAATATTATGTCCAAATAAAGTTATTGTGTTGCAGATAATTTATTATATCCCCATTTACATTGACAATCTTTCAAATAAACTAGAGACGGCGTTTGAATGGATGGTTTTAGCTGTTAATATCAGGAATTAACACTTCCCCTAAGCGTTCGTAATCTTGAATGACCGCTTCTTATGCTCGAATAACTATTTGACGAGGTGATTTTGGCATGTGTTAGTCAAGTCATGACTTCTTCTGAAACTTCAAGTTTAAATTCTAACCTCTGCGCTAAGCATTTGCAGTACCTAATAAGATTCCTTTCCATTTGATAAGCAATATGATATACATTATGTATAGATGTAATGTATTGTCGAATGATGACCTGTTGGCCCTGGTGATGCTCAAGACTGAGCGAAGGACAGGGGGTCGGAAATTTTAACAAAAAAATCTCACATATTTTTAAAGTTATCATATGATAATGATACCGGTACATATGTAATTTAATTTATATATGATTGTGCTATATCTATACCTTGGTCTGGTCTAAGGTGTTGGAGATCTCATATGTTTATATATATATTTGTATTGATGTGTAGCTGATACACTCCCGAAATAAGATATTTTAAACTACACCTGGTTAGACTAAGGTCGGCTGCTGCCCCTATTGGCAGTTCGATGCGGTGGTCATTTTGATCTTCGTGTGCAGCTTGCTTTTTCAACCAGAAGAAGCTCAGAATATGAAAAACTACTATTACCTATTAATGAGTTGGGTTTTACCTTCTCACTTTTCCCTCACTGATATCTCGAAAAGGGGTATTAGATTCTTTCCCGGTACCGTCCGTGCTTTTTCATTACTGGTCGGTATGGCCTCTTTCCTGGTACTTTCTGCTTTTGTCTCTGTAGAAGCATCCGTGAGTGGACAGGTGACCATCAGTGCCTTGCGGATCGGTGGTGAAACAGACTTGCATGAGTACAGTCTCGGTCCAAGACATGCATATTTACAAATGGATCTGGACTGTCATGAGTGCTATATGAATCTGAATTTAAGTTTGGATGCCAATTGCGAACGGTTGATTACCGCGGCAATGCTATTGAAAAACCCCGACCTCGCAATATCAAATCCGGAATATTTTAAAGTGACATTAACCATAGGAAATGGACTCCTAATCTCCGACAATACTCTTCGTGCCCAACATGTCGGTAAGGAAGTGTCAGCTATGGTGACCTACTTAGGTCCGGGGCCATGTCCTCAAGGCATAGCTTGTGTAACCAAAATTACGGTTAAGTCTGAATTTGAAGTTACCATCACTCCGAATCCTGCAAAAACGGTCTATTGCTCGGATCCCTTTTTAAAGCTGGATCCCTCGGCATCAGATTATGAATATCGACCTTCAGCCACACAGACCTGTGGAGTTCCGGTTAATGGTCCTTTTTTTGGAGGAGACTGGGTTACCATCCATGATTGTGTTTTGGGGGAACAGGATACCGCTAAAACCATTTTGAGGCAATGGTGGGCTATGTCCAAAGACGGTATTCGAACGGTTGCAATGGACACAATCTATGTTTTAAGATTGCCACCAATCACGGCTGATAACTTTTTCTGTCCTGAAAAGGATACCCTGATTTGTGGTATGTCCGATCATCCGATCGGGCCGTATATGCTGGTGCCAAATCTTTTAACGATGACAGACTGCGACACCATCTTCTTTATGGATCCGAATTTAAAAACTAACCCGATAGATCCCAATTGTGGGCTAACGGTAAAAATTGATTCCTTGGAGTATGAAAATACCGGTTGTGTTGGGCTAAAGCGCTTTATCGTGGAGGTACATCAGAACTGTTATGGTCAGGAAGTTAATACCGATTGTGTATTGCCTGTAGGATCCAGTCATGCTCAAATCGAAGGTGGAAATGGCTCACCGATATACGCAACTTGTGAATTTTGGCTCACCGACATAGATACGGTACCTCCTTACATCTCATGCAATCTTGATGATGTGATAATTGTTGGCGATGATTGCGAGGAGGGCTATACACTGTCTCATGGATATTGGAAAACGCATTCAATTTTTGGTCCTGCACCCTATGATGATACTTGGGCTTTGTTGCCATTAGGAGAAAATACGCCATTTTTTCTGAGTGGACAGACCCATTATGAGGTGATCAATGCAGTACCTCAAGGGAATGCCTATTATATCTTGGCATTCCAATATGTCGCCACAAAACTTAATTTTCTCAATGGGAGTGATCCATCTTCCGTTCAGATGGCATATGATCAGGCTACAGCCCTATTTATGCAGTATACACCGGCTGAAATTGGTGCCTTACCAGGAAATAGTCCTATTCGTAGTCAATTTATCATGTTGGCTATGATCCTGGATGATTATAACACGGGAGATATTGGCCCTGGCTTCTGTCAGGAAGGTGTTGCCTTGCCAGCCACTACGGTAGAGGTGGGGCCAGATTGTACGGCAAACTTTAAACTGCAGAAAGTGATGGCCATGGATGCTTGCCATGAGGTGAAGTTGGTGAAGGCCATGGTTGAGTCTTTTGGTTTTGTCACCTATACCTATGACTCGGTGTCCGGATATTGGATTTCAGAACAAATGATTCACCTGGAACTGAGGGATGAACCATATCTGGTTGTTTTAGAGGCTATCGATGAATGCTATAATGTAGGTCGAGATACCTGTGCCATCAAAGTGGTTGATGCTACCAATCCAGTAGCGGTTGCACACGATGGATTGATCGTTGACCTGAGCTCAAAAGTAGGTTATATTAATGCCAGTCAGATTGATAATAATAGCTCCGACAACTGTGAATTGAATTTGGTCCTGGCCAGAAGAGCGGATTGGATGGAACATTGGTTAGAATTCTGTGACACAGCAGAATTTGTAGGCCATGGTACTCCGGATCAGGATTCCATTTGGTGTCGAAATCCTGACGCTGCCAATGGTGAAGTGGAGAAAATATATGCCGATGCTCTGGCAACTTTTGCTACAGAAATGAATCCTTGTGATTTGTTACTCTATCAGTCCTGGTACTATGATTTATGTAAATATGCTACGGTTGATTGCCTCAATAAGGTTGATGAAACGGCTTTTAAAGAGATCTACCATGTCCTATTTCCCGAAACCAATATTGATATTGTTTCACAGATTGGAGGTGGATGGGCTGAAAGAGTACCTCTGACATGTAGTGATGTTTGTGATAGTGTCACGGTAGAGCTATTAGTGATGGACTACTGGTGCAACTGGAATAAAACCTGGACAAAGATTTTTGTCGAAGACAAAACTCCGGCGCTGGTGGTTTCAGAATTAACACCTTCCATCAATCTGAGCTGTATAGCTTATAATAGAGATAGTTCTTACACATTGGCAGGATCTGCTGATCGGATATCAATGGCTGAGGTTTTTTCGGCAGCTGATACCGGTAATCCGGACGCCCTTGCACTTTTGGATTCTCTATTGGGTGGATACCAGAAGGCATGGATCAGTGAATCAAACGACTATGTTGATGTGAATGGAGAGATTATCGATCCATCATTGACGCTCATCGATAGTGGTATCTGCGAATGTCACGAAGAAATGAGGCCGGTGAGATACTACGATGTTCAAAGTCAAACTTTTGTGACAAAACAAGATAGTGTCGTACAGGTATGTGGCACTACGGAAGAGGAGATACCTCTCACCAAAGGTATCGTAGCCGTAAATTGTAATGACAATACTCATTGTATACAAGACATTGATTTTGACTTGGATGAGTGTGGATTGGGTACGGTTACCCGAACATTTAAAATTTGGAAGAGTTGTGGAGTAGGAGTCCCGGACACCATTACCCGGTCGCAGACGATTACGTTGATGAATCACTGTGACTTAAACAAATTTATGTTTGATCTGCCTGCCGATACAATTGTTGATGGATGTGCTCCGCAATTTGATCAAAGTGGAAACGGAAATGTAATTGGATTTGCCGATCCAGCGATTACTGGGGAACCGGTATTTAATTTCGAAGGTGCATGTCGAATAGTTGCTATTGCGCGGGATGATTTGGTGAGTACCTGGCTTCTGCCGACGGGAGAGTGCTACTCTATCTTGCGGACCTGGTATTTTGCTGACTGGTGCGAAATAGGCACACAGGACAATTGGTGGTTAAACAGCAGTATTGTAGCCGACTCATTCACCCAGGTTATTATTCTGGTTGATACCATAGCACCAACCTGCGAAATCGACATTGCTCAAGTCAACGATACGGTAAATCTTGCTGATTGCAATGATGGACTACCCATTGACTTCTATACATTCGATACTTGCGGCTCATTTGGATATGAGTATCAGTTACTTAATATTGATGGGGCCAGCCCGGTTGAAAGGGCATACGGTAGAACCAATTTTGCAGGTGACACCCGCGACACGATGACTTTGAAAATTCCCGATGTCACACCTGGTACTTATGTCTTTGTGGTGACCACTACAGATGCATGTGAAAAT
>JAGQWV010000344.1 GCA_020437045.1 Saprospiraceae bacterium
TTCATTTGGTTTTTTGGGGTTATACGGGGTGCTAGTTTGACTAGTGCCCTGTTTTTTTTTGTGGCAAATTAAGCACCAAGGCATCAAGGATATCCTCCGTATTCTTGTAGCTTTGCAAAAAAAAAGCGTGGAACAATTACACCTGCATATTGAGAGCCTGATATTTGCTGCAGAGCAACCGGTTAAGTTGATCGAAATAGTAGAATGTCTTGAAGCTTCTTTTGAAACCACCTTTCCTGAAGATGATATCCTTACAGCCCTTCAAAAGATTCAGGAGCGATATGATTCTGATGACTACTCCTTCGAATTAAACCTGATTAATGGAGGATATTGTTTTTTGACCAAAGGAGCATATCATAATGTTGTAGGTCAATACTTAAAGCAGCATACCAGAAAAATGTTGTCTAAGTCGGCTTTAGAGACCTTGGCCATAATTGCCTATAAACAACCAGTCACCAAGGCTGAGATAGAAAGTATCAGAGGAGTCAATTGCGATTACACTATTCAAAAACTTTTAGACAAAGAACTCGTTAGTATTCATGGTAGGAGTGATGGTCCAGGAAGACCATTATTATATGCTACCAGTGAGCGTTTTATGGATTACTTCGGTTTAAAAGACATGACTGATCTTCCAAAGCTCAAGGATTTTCAACAACCTGAAAATGAGATTGGCGATGCTTCTGCCATTGTAGAAGAGGCCATTCGTACTAATAGTCAGAATTAAGTCTTGGTCAAATATGGATGCAAGTGATAAACCTCTCGTAAACCGGGTAGCTCAAAGTAGCCTAATCACTATCAATCTCGAAAAGTACTATCCGGCTGAAAAGATAATTGCTTTCGATTTAAAGGATTTCCTTTTTCATGGATTGATCCTGAAAGAAAAGGATTTTCGAACTGCTCTTGCGGAATATGACTGGACAACTCTCGAAAACGGACTTCTGGCCATATATTGTTCAGCGGATGCGATTATTCCCACCTGGGCCTTTATGCTGGTTACTGCCTATGCCACTCCTTTTGCCAAGCAAGTATTTCTTGGCTCCAAAGAAGATTTAATTGATAAGTTTTATGCCGATCTGATTGAGACCACAGACTGGTCACATCTCGAAGGGCAACGAGTGGTCATTAAAGGTTGCAGTGACAAACCTGTACCTGTGTCCGCCTATGTAAATCTCACAAAAAAGCTCCAACCAATTGCGCAAAGTATTATGTTTGGAGAACCTTGTTCGACCGTTCCCATTTTTAAGCGGCCACGCAAACTCAAGTAATTCTTGGATTGTAATTTATATTACATATATTTGCAATATATAAATTTCTATTTAATAGCATGATACGTTCAGATTCATCTATGTTCTTAGGAGCGATGACCGTTCTGGTCGGAATTATATTTTTTGGTGCTACCGATTCGAAACAACCCGAGGGCAAGAAGGAACAATTGGCTGAACTCCAAGATTTGGATCATTCACGCTTACCGCAGATTATAAAATCGGTAAGCCTGGATAAAACTTATGTTTTGGCCGGTGAGTCTTTTCCAATGGATAACTTTGATGCTTTGGAAAGACTGGATCGAGAGCTTCTCGTAAATTCTTACTGGCATTCCAGTACCTTGCTCAATATTAAGAGTGCCCGGCGCTATTTCCCGGTGATCGAACAAATTCTGAGTGAAGAGGGGGTCCCTGATGACTTTAAGTATGTAGCGGTGATTGAAAGTAATTTGCGCAATGAAACTTCACCTGCCGGAGCCCGGGGCTTTTGGCAGTTTATGGCTGCTTCTGCTCGTGGATATGGATTGGAAATATCGTCTGATGTCGACGAAAGATATCATTTAGAGAAAGCCACTCATGCTGCCTGTCAGCTGATAAAGCGTTACAAACAACGATTTGGCACCTGGACCAACGCCTTTGGTGCCTACAATATGGGAGAAACACGTTTTGCTAAAGAAAGAGTGGACCAAAAAATGGAATCTTATTTTGATATGAATTTTGGTGCGGAAACCGGTCGGTATCTGTTTCGTATTTTGGCATTGAAAGAGATCATGGAAAATCCTACCGACTATGGTTTTTATGTAGACGATCAGGATCCACTATATCAACCGATTACTGATTATCTTACATTGACGATTGATAGCACGATTCCCGATTTAGGTACCTACGCTATCGAGCACGGCACTACTTACAGAATGCTCAAGGTCTATAACCCATGGTTGACTTCGGGCAGGCTTAGTGTTTCAGCCGGAAAAACTTATGATCTTAAAGTTCCAAAAATCAAATAGGATAATAATATTAATCGGAGGAACCCAGTTGTTCCGTACCCTTAATTTCTTTAAAGGCGGTCAATCCACATTCCAGAAAAGCAGCATATTCCTCTGCATCAGGTGTATAACCTACCGGATTATTTAGCAACTGTCCATCTGGGGTAATCAAGGCATAAAGCGGTTGAGAATTATTATTAAAATACTTGGTTTGAAAGTATTTCCATTTTTCTCCGTAATTGCGCATTGCTTCGGTTTGTTCCTCTTCAGGTAAAGCAATTTTTTCGTCGACATAGAGAGAGATCAGGATGAAATCATTTTGGAGCATGTTGTTCACCTCTTCGCGGGGCCATACGTGCTCTTCCATTTTACGGCAATTGACACAAGCATGCCCCGTGAAATCGATCATTATTGGTTTATCCACTTTCCGGGCGTAAGCCACACCTTCGGCAAGATCTTTAAAGCAATCTAAATTGTTTGGACACTCTTTTGGTCGCAACCAGCTATATCCAGCAGGAGGTGCCAACCCACTTAAAAGCGTCAGTGACCTGAGGGTTCCTTTATCCTGATCAACAGTAAAACCAGTCATTAAATAGACTGCAAAGGCCAAAGAGGCTACTCCCCCTAAAAGTCTCCAAGCAGATAACTTCTTCATGGGACTATCGTGTGGAAACTTCCATTTACCGAACAAGTAAATGCTCAATCCAATAAATATGATAGTCCAAATGATTAAGAATGGTTCGATTTTTAAAATACCCCAATTCTTCACCAGATCGGCATTAGAGAGAAACTTAAAAGCCAATGCCAATTCCAGAAAGCCCAGTACCACTTTAACCGTATTCAACCAACCTCCTGATCGAGGCAGAGCACTTAACATGGAAGGGAATGCCGCAAAGAGGGCAAAAGGTAAAGCCAGCGCCAGACCAAAACCTCCCATCCCAGCGGTAAGCTGCATTGCTCCTCCTTCAGAGGTTAGTGCACCAGCCAGGAGTGATCCTAAAATCGGACCAGTACAGGAAAATGAGACAAGCGCCAGCGTAAGCGCCATGAAAAATACACCAATCATACCGCCGACACTCTCCGCTCTGCTTACCTGGTTTGTCCAACGGCTGGGAAGTGTTATTTCGTAAAATCCGAAGAAGGAAAAGGCGAAAAAGACAAAAATCAAAAAGAAGAATATATTCAGACCGACATTGGTCGAGATATCATTTAAAATACCAGGATCTACCGAATCGAGTAAGTGGAAGGGAAGGCTAAGGAGTAAGTATACGAGCAGTATAAAAAATCCATAAAGAAAAGCCTGTCGCATACCGGTGCTCCGGTTGCCGCTGTTTTTGGTGAAAAAACTTACTGTTAAAGGTATCATCGGAAAGACACAAGGGGTTAGAAGAGCCAATAAGCCACCCACGAAACCCAAAAGAAAAATACTGAATAATGTCTTTCTTTTTACGTTGGCCATCTCCACATCACCACATTGTCCCACAGGATTGTCAAGATCAATAGGGGGTACAGGATATATATCTCCACCCATATCCATGCTACTATATAAATCATCTTCCGTGACTAATGTCACTGATTGAGCTTCCGGGTCAATCGTAAAGGACACCGTGGTTGGTGGTGTACATCGATCACTATTGCAAGCCATATAGACGATCTCGCCTTCCGTCCGGCCGCTGTCATGGGGCACCTCATAGGTAAAGTGGACTTCTTTCTTAAATTTTTTAATCACGATGCCGCCAAAAAATTCGTCAATTTCTTCCAAGATGTACTCGCTTTCAGACGGCAATACCTTTCGAATACTGTCAAAATAAAATTCGGTGGGGATCGGTCCATCATCGCCATCGATTACCTGATCATAGATATGCCACCCTTCATCGATGTGTGCGGTAAAGATAACCCGGTTATTGGCATAGCTCGCCTCCCATTCGACGGGAGTATATATTTCGTCTGTATTGTTTATATCGTCAGTTAAATCAAAAGCGGGCAATTCGACCTCTCCAATGGATCCTAAATCATCAGTAGGAAGATCCGAACTGCTTTCCACCTTAGCATCATCATTCTGACCTCCTTTTGTCGGTACAATAAAATCAAAATCGACATCAGTAGGGGGCAGACATTTGGTATCATCACAGGTCATATAGGTCAAGTAACCTTTGATTCTGCTTCCTTCTTTTGCCTTTATCTTTTGGGTAATAATGTAGTCTTCGGCAAACTTGATCACATTCATTTCAAAGATGGCATCATAACCTTCCTTTCTATGACCGGATTCCTCAGCTTTACCAATTAAAGCCAAATCTGGAGTCTCATAGTTTATACTGGTGGCAATCGGACCTTCGTCGCTCTCAAGAAACTGTGAATAAACACCCCAGCCGGCATCGATTTTTGCCGTGAATACTAACTCAACGTCATCACCTGCAGTGCGTATTTCAG
>JAGQWV010000345.1 GCA_020437045.1 Saprospiraceae bacterium
TTTGTGATGAGAGGCTGAAGAGCAAGAAAGACGGGTGCACCGTCGGTTTTTGAGGGCACAGACATGGTCACCATCATGGTGAGCATCAAAAATTGATGATGTGCCCGTATTTAAAAGCTATTCAGTCTCGTAATAGAAAGCCTAATGAATAATCCCGGTTAAATCGTATATCATGATATTGCGATATTCTCCAATCTTATTTTTGAGATAAGGAGCCAGGACAGGATTTTCTAAAGTTTTTTTATCCGCAACAAATAGATAGCGGGCACCTTGTTCGATTCGCTCATTAATTCGGTCGGGATTCTGACCTATCCCGTAATCGGTCCATCCCTTGCGGTGCATCAAAACCAAAGTGATGTTAATGCTATAATCAGATAAACTAATCACTTTTTCTTCCGGCCCGATGTGCAACTCCTTAAGGAGTGGTTCAATTTCACTAAAAGCCTGGAAAATGTCCCTGTGATGTAAATTGCGATAGTTGTTTATATCATACCTTTCCAGGTTTCGACGTCTGGCAAAATCAGCATTGTGTACCAGAAAGCCCAGCATAAGTACAACACCAATCACGGAAGACAATATTCTGGGAAAATAATGATTCAGTCCAGAACCAAATGCCATCAGTAAAATCGGCACTAATATAAAGAGATCAATCACATAGTAATCATGCCATTGCAATGCTCCAAAAAACAATAAACAAAATGCAACAGATCCCATCGAAATTAATACCAACAAAATCAACAGATTGCGTTCGATAGCTCTCCACATCGGCACAATTGCAATTGCAAACAAAAGGAACGCGACTTCCGTGAAAGGTCGAAAGTAGTCCCAGCGTAAATGTTGAACGAAAAGGTGTCGAAGGGTTTCCTGGATTTGGGCTGATGTCATTTTCCAGATAGGAAGGGTCCCAATTAAGAATATACCTCCCGTATGTTGCGCATTATACCAGATCGCATAACGGTACCAAATCAAGGGAATCAGAAATACACCGATTATGGCCAAATACGCTTTCCTCCTGAGGGGAACATTATTGATTTTAAGCGGATTGTTTCGTAGGTGGCTTAATACCAATAGCAGTACAACCGCGATAAACGAAAGTAATGAGGAAGCCTTAAGCAAGGCAGCCAGCGTGTAGAAAATACAACAGAAAATGAAATTTATCGCAACAGGAGATTTTAAATAGCGGAAGAAAAAAAACAAACCAATCAGGGCAAAGGAAAAAGCCGGTATATTCATTAAGAAATTGTTACTATAATAGACCAGCACCGGAGACGTGAACATGAGCAGCGCAGTAAATATGGCATACCAGGAATTTTTCAGCTGTTCTTCCACCATTCGCATGACGGCTAACAGACCCCAGAAAAAAATAAAGGCTATTAGTCCCCGATAAATACAGATTTGTTCACCGGTGTCCCTCCATATTTTCCCGACAGCGTAATAGATGACCGGAAATTCACTCATGGTCTTTCCTGTCCCATCCCGCCCCAAATAATTGACTGAGGGTTCGAAAAAATCATTGCCACCCTGATAATTACTGGCCAGAGACAGGCAATCTGCCTGACGCCATTGGTGCAAGCTCTGAGGAAGTTCAAACATAATACGGGGATATTGATAGATCCAGGCTAACAGGAGATAGCCGATCAAAAAGATCCAGTATGAGATCTTTGGCATATATACCCAATTCTTCTTCATGCTTAACTCCATGTTACTATGGGTGACAGTTTCAGAGCGGAAATATAAGAATTAACCTGTTTCCAACTTTATCCTGAATCATCGTATGAAACTTCTTAACGTTTAAAAAGTCAAATGCTAGGTGATATTCGCCAAGGCTCCTATCTATTCACAAAATTCTTTTAAAATACAGGCATTCGCACCTTTACCTCATTAATGCTCACCTTTCATCAGGAATAAACACTTCGCTCAAGAAGATCGTAGAAATTTCAAATTTTCCTGGTTTGCAGAAGTCACCAGATGACCATGGTTATTATGAAAAAAATGGGGATTCATATTTTTCATACCACTCCGGTATATCAACATTCCCCTGAGCTACCTCACAATATCCCAATTGACCAGCCTCAGGATTTTTATTGGGGCGAGTCATGATCAATAACTGAAAAGGCTCGCCCAGTGCAAAATCCTGATCCGGTAATGGCCCCAGTAAATCTTTCGCCACAAATTCACCATCACGATACATATCAGAATTTACCACGTAAGTTGCCCTATTTTGAAAGCGATCGAAAAAGAAGCCAAATTTTATTCTATTCATCTGATGTTGGGAAAATATGCGAAATTTAAAACTATCAGAGATTTGAGGTAGACCCTCTTGTTTGGTGTCAATGACCACTTTTTCTGAAGCAATTTTCCTCTCCTTAACTTCCTGGACAATCAGTTGAAAATCACGGCCAGATAGCACTGTACCCTCCGGAAAAGAAACCTGATAAATCGAAATTCGATTTGATATTTCGGATTTAATTGGGCATATAATAAATAATGGGAGCTAATAAGTGCCCACCACAATAACATGAATACTGGTGCCTTCATCTTTTTGTTTACCTTAATACGCAGTCTAATTAAATTGGTTGCATGGTAGCACTATAATTTATGACAATTAAATCCATTTATAACTCATCGTTTTAGGTCTCATCATTCATGAGAAAAAATACAATATCGAAAGTGATTATCTTCTTTAGAAGAATGCCTATGTATCACTTTCCCACAATTGACATTTTTTCTCCCACATTATAGATTAGAATTGATGAATCGGAAGCTCTATTCAACATACGAACATCTCTGCTAATTTGTTAAAGGCCTTCTGATGATCAGCATAAATGTTGATGGTCCTCCGAAATAAATCTATATTTCGAGATGCATAGTGGCTCACCTTCTCTGTCCAAACCCTATAATTTACTGTCTGACAGTGAGAACGGAGTGATTACTCCAAGCCGGTGCTGGTTAGTCTTACTTTTGCTTTTTACTCACCTGTTCGTTAGTGAATTGTTTTGTCAAACACCCGTGGAAACAAATGACCTCAATTTTAAAACCAAACCGCTTGGTCTTATCACGGCGATTACTTCTGATCAGGATGGTTATGTTTGGATTTCGACCAATTACGGAATCTATCGCTATGATGGTACCGATTATGTACCAATGGAAGAAATCTTCGATGATCCGCCGAAGATAAAAAGTGAGGTACATACATTGTACGTTGATAGATACAATCAATTCTGGATTTACCGAAGGGATCTTGGCCTGTACAGAATCGATCTTAATCATTCAGTCTGGCAGTATTATCCTTCCTTTAAAGAAGATATATCATCTAGTTTTTATTATTCTTTTTTTGAGGATGATAAAAATAATCTGTTCATTCCCTATAAAAATGGTCTTGCTATCTATCAGAGAAATTCCGACACCTTTGATATCGTCGAAATAGATCCTAACCAGAAGAACACCAGACTAATAACAGGCCAATATCAAAATAAAATAATCCTATCAATCGGAGTACGTATTTTCACTTATGATACGGTCAGTGGTGAGACAGAAGAAATCACCACGCTAAATAAATCTACTTTAATTTCCGATATTGAATTAGATCCCTATGGTTATCTCTGGGTTTCCTACTGGGACCCCAATAATCGCGGTCTTCTCCGGTACGATTTTAAAACTGATTCCATAATCGAGATATTTAGGATGACTGGTCCCGCTTCGGAAGCTACAGGCAATTCGAATGTGTGGCAAATGTTAAGTACGGGAGAGAGCATGTATTTTGTCACCAATACACATGGATTGTGGCGCTTTGATTATCAGAAAAGGAAGCTAACTAAAATAGGAATCCAGGTCAACTATGAGGAGCATCCGGTCAACCAGTTCCGGGCCATACATAGAGATAAATTTGGAAGATTATGGTTAGGTAACTCCGTTGAAATTTTTCGGGAGCTTATTTATCATAAACAAATCAAACAAATCAGTAATACATCCACTCGAACACGGTTGCCTTCAAATCATATATTTACTGTGACCACCTTATCCAACCATGAACTGGCGATTGGAACAGATCATGGTCTTGCCCTCTATAACCCCATCAGTGGTGATGTACGAGAAAAAAAGTTACCCCTCTACCACGATAATCCTTATAATAATCAAGTTAGACATATTCTGGAAGATGGTTCTGACATGTGGATCATGACCTGGTCCGGTTTATTGCGCATCAACATCCAAACCCTTCAAGTTAAAGAACAATATTTTACCCGTAACCGGAAAAGGACGGATGGCCCGATGGTTATAGACCAGGTTGGGGCCATCAACCGGTCGGCGATAGATGATGAGGGAAATCTTTGGGTCATCAATACCGATCATGAACTCATCAAAATCTTTGGCACACCAGAGCATCGTCTGGTAAAGAAATATGACCTGCGTCATGATACCATTGGCGAATATTGTTATGTGCTGAAGAATCATCCCAAGTGGGGTCTCATGGTTTGTACGGACTGGAGTTTATGGCAATATAATTCGGGAAGTGATGATTTTAGCCATAGTGCTTCCTGGACCGCGCAAGAGCCGATCAGAAGGTATCAATTGGATATAGCAACAGGTGGAGATTCCAGTTTATATGTATTACTAAATGATAGTCTATATACCGTGGAGGAAGATTCCCATTCCTTTCAGCTAAGAAAAATTGGATATCCCACTGGATACCATCATTTAAATCATTTGATTGTGCAGGACGATGCTATCGCCTGGATGACAGAAAAAAGTGGTCTACTCAGATGGGATTTTCGAAATAATAAAATACTGCATCTGGATAATGAAATTCATCTTTTTGGTAGCTCATTTGCCCGGAATCCAGAGTTGAATATCACTGACCTTACCAACAAGGGTTTACTATCCATTGCCTCCAATCAGGGTGTGTTGCAGATTGACCTGTCAAAATTCCAACTCAACCCATCTCCTCCCCAAATAGTCATCACCTCCCTTTTGATTAACGACAAAAATCATATCCCCACACCCACTCACCTACCCAAAGAAATCATTTTACCCCACGATCAAAATAATATTCAAGTTTCCTATAGCATTCTAAATGATGAGGTACCAATAGCCCGTCGATATAGATACCGCATCAACAATAATCATTGGATTCCAGTAGACAATCAATCGACGATCACGCTCTCCGGTCTGGCACCAGGTCACTATATGTTTGAGCTAACTGCCCGATCAAGTGATGATGTTCCAGCCTTATACACCAGAAAAATCACGTTTAAAATTCGCTCTCCCTGGTATGCAACAAATATTGCTTACTTGTTTTATCTGCTATTTCTCGGTTTGTTGAGCTACTGGTTTTACCGTTTTCGACTTTCATCTATCCTGGCTAAAAAAGAAGCCGCTCGCATCAAGGAGCTGGATCAGTTTAAAAATCAGTTTTTTACCAATATTACCCATGAACTCCGAACCCCACTAACGGTAATTACCGGAATGGCTAACAAAATAGAATCGGAGCCGCCCCAATGGTCGGAAAGAGGCGCCAGGTTGATAAAGAGAAATAGCGAAACCCTGCTCAAACTGATCAATGGAATCCTGGACCTTAGTAAACTCGAGCAGGGGATGACGGAACAAAAGTTGATCCAGGGGGATATAATAGCGTATCTGGGATACCTCACCGGCAGTTTTCGTTCGAATGCAGAGATACAAAATCACCATTTGAGATTTGAAAGTAACTACAATCAATTTCTTATGGATTTTGATAAAGATACCGTTCGCGGAATTATGTCCAACCTTATTTCCAATGCTATAAAATACTCAAACAAGCCAGGAGAGATCATCGTGCGAGTTCATATCGACGAATCCCAGGCTAGACTCAAGATAGAAGTAATTGATCAAGGTATAGGTATCAGCCTGGAAGATCAAAGGCTAATATTTGACCGTTATTATCAGGTTAAGGACAAGGCAATCAGTGCAGTGGGGACTGGTATAGGATTATCATTGACGAGAGAGTTGGTAAGTTTGGCGGGAGGCACCATTTCAGTCCGGAGTCAACCTGGACTGGGTTCGACCTTTCAGATTTTGTTACCCATCACCCACACTGCCGAATCGGAGACACTGACACCACCTTCCGAAGCCATGACTGAAACAGAAAAGGAAGAGATTATGGCTTCTGATGAAAAGAAAACAACCATTCTTATCGTAGAAGACAATCCCGACGTTTCCGAATACATCCGAAGTTGCCTGGATATGCATTATCATTGCCATTGGGCTCCCAATGGTAAAGCGGGTTTGGAAAAAGCAGTTTTCCTGATGCCCGATCTGATCATCAGTGATATCATGATGCCGGTCATGGATGGACTGGAGGCGGCCAGATACATCCGTCAAATGGAACGGAGTGATGCGAAGAAGATTCCGATTTT
>JAGQWV010000346.1 GCA_020437045.1 Saprospiraceae bacterium
CATGACTCCCCAATTTCCAAAAAGGTGCATAGGGTTTTTCAAATAGCGTTTAAAAAATAGCATGAGCATCAAATCACTAATCACCTTTACTGTTCGTCCCATTCCATATTTCGATACTCCATGCGTGCGTTCGTGGTGCTTTACCTCCATTTGGGTAATGGTCGCTCCCTCCAAATTTGCCAGTACAGGGATAAATCGATGAAGCTCGCCATAAAGACCGAGGTCCTTGGCTATTTCTCTTTTGAATAGTTTAAGCGTACAACCATAGTCCTTGATCGATACCCCTGAACTTCGACGTATGATGTAATTGGCAATCTTACTTGGAATGGTACGCAACCAGTGATCCTTTCTATTCTTTCGAATACCCGCTACCAGATCCCAATCACCATCCATGCTACGTTCTACCATAGCCGGAATATCCGTTGGATCGTTTTGCAGGTCACCATCCATGGTCACGATGTATGTACCCTGAGCTGCGTCAATTCCGGCCATTAGGGCCTGGCTTTGGCCGTAATTGCGGCGTAGTTGAATTACTTTCAGACGATCAAACATTACCGAACGTAGTTCTGCAAGAGTTCTGTCGGTCGAACCGTCATCTACATAAATTAATTCATATTCATAGCCCTTAAGGGCATTTTGAATCGCTTTTACCAGAGGTTGGATGTTGTCTTCTTCGTTATATACACAGACGACCACCGATATTTCGACATTCTTCATCACTTGATCTTTGAGCCTTTAATGAGGTACACATATTTTTCCTGTCGCCTCACCCTAATCGAATCAATTGCTTGATATTTGTCTGCCAAGGTAGAATAATTCACCCTATTCATAAGCATAAAGGCTTCATCATGTAGCTGCTTGGTGGTGGTGAGTGTCTTTCCCCTTGCCGCTGTGAGATAGAATCCCGCTTCATATCTCAGCGTATCATGGTTATAGATGTACAGATCATGCCCTTCAGTCATCGCGGCGATGCGGTATGCATCGGTTCTTGTCGGAACACCAGCGGAATACTCTGCTCTGGAGGGAAGCACTATTAATGAAAAACCAAACCTTGCCGCAATCAGAAAGACGATGAATCCATGAATACGCAAGTGGCGATACCGCACCATGACTATGACTGCAAGCGTCATTGGAATTGCTGCCAACAACCATTTCCAAACTACTCCAGGAATCTGTCTTGTATTGTGATTCATTAGAACCAGGCTTGATCCGACCAGTACTCCTCCTGCCAAAATAATCAGTAATATATCGGCCACTTTGTGTAGGGTTGAATCCTTCTGGGCATCATATAGATAAAGGCAACCACCCAAATAGAGAGGGATGAACATCAATAGATACCGCGGATATACTTCCGGAGAGGTCCAGTATATCCAAATATTGGCAAGAAATATCAAACCGGTATAGCTGATGAAACTATTTTCCTGAAGGTATTTCCATGCGTTTTTATGCAGTAGCATCACCGATAATGCAGACCAGGGCAAAAAATGATAAACCATTTCAAAAGGAAATTTCACGATCTGCAGAATGGAGTCACCAATTCCATGTTCAAGTACAGTTCTTCTTGTCGATTCGGAAACAAATACTTGCAGTAATTTTTCAACGGGTTGGTATTTGGAAAAAAGAAATAAATAAGTTCCAATGATCAGTCCAAAACTGAGGATTCCTGCGAGATGTTGCCAGGTCAAAAGATTTTTCCAGGACCGGAAATACAGATGACTGGCGATCAATGTAAAGGCAAGAAAGACAAGAGCAGGTAGTGCCTTTAGCAAAAATGCAATGGCTACAAGAACGTATCCTCCCAGATATAGAATTAAAAGTTTGTCTTTACGGTGAAAATGAAATATCCAAAAAAAGAATAAAAATACGACCCAGCTAAAAGCAATATCGATCAGGCCTAACATCGAATCCCAAAATAATATTCTACCACAGGTGAGAAAGAGCAGGGCAGTTAGGGCTGACATCCGGGTATTCAGATACCGTTTGTAGGTAATGTAAATGGAGATAGTGAAGAGATAGAGGAAAAATATTACCGGTAGCCGGGTGGTAAATTCGTTGGCGACACCGGTGATGCGATAAGATAATAACAGAATCCAATTCCAAAGTGGTGGTTTTTTATAGTAGTATTCTCCATATAAAGTGGGGGTAATCCAATTGCCTGAGTGATCCATCTCCAGAGCTACCAAACTACGGATACCCTCATCTTCAATGAATGGCACTGCACCCAGATTTATAAGTAGGATCGGTAGACTTATAAGGAGCGAAAGGATAAAAAAAGTGTGATCGTTTATCCTGCGGGTGCGGATGATTCTCATTGGTTTAAAAAACAAACTAAATTCTGAAAACGCGGCAAAGATAATGGGTTTCAAGATCTTAATCTTGCTGTTAGGCAACGTAATGAATACTCAACAGATCATTTCCAGTAAGTTCTGGTCAATTTAAAAAGAGGTTAAAGCCTTG
This sequence comes from Saprospiraceae bacterium, assembly GCA_020437045.1. Taxonomy (GTDB): domain Bacteria; phylum Bacteroidota; class Bacteroidia; order Chitinophagales; family Saprospiraceae; genus JABDMH01. Next base: position 2,458 of record JAGQWV010000346.1, read on the forward strand.
ATTAAAGTTGGATGAATGCATTCAAAATTCGATTTTATGTAGCAATTTTAAGACATAGACGACCATATGCACATCCAGAGAATAGCGGATCAATCAATGGTAATGAGAACTTACCTCATGTTGGCAGTGCTATTTTATGGGCTTCCGTTATCCGGTCAAATAGACTCTGAGTTTTGGTTTGTAGCTCCAAACCTGACGGAGGGTCATGGAGATGAACCGGTTTTATTCCGTTTTACTGCTTTCGAAAAAGATGCTGAGATCGTAATTTCCCAACCATCTTCTCCCTCATGGCAACCAATCACCATTCAGGTCCCAGCGGGACAAAGTCGGGCCGTGGATCTTACTACAAGATTATTTTTTCTGGAAAACAAACCTGCCTTTACTCCTCTGAACAAAGGAATTTATATCCAGTCCGATGCGCCGGTGACTGCTTACTACGAAGTGAATCACCCCTTCAATCCCGATATCTTTGCCTTAAAGGGACGAAATGCCTTGGGCAAAGAATTCCTGATTCCTGCCCAGAATTACTATTCAAATGCTCCGGGCCTTTTTCCTCCGGCCACGACCGCTTTTGATATTGTTGCTACGGAAGACGACACCCATATTCGAATCACTCCGACGGTGACCACTGGAGGTCATAGGGAAGGGCTCACTTTTGAGGTGATATTACAAAAGGGGCAAACATACTCCGTCGAAGCTCCGGGAGTTAATAATTACGAACAATTGACCGGCAGCCGGGTAAGTGCAGACCAACTTATCGCTATCACGCTAAAGCACGATAGTAATCTCAATAGTGAATGTTATGATCTTGCCGGTGATCAGTTGGTACCGATCGAAGTACTGGGTAACGAATACATCGTGGTGAAAGGGTTTTTGGAGGGAGGTGACCATGTCTTTATTATGGCTACAGTAGATAATACCGGCGTCTCCGTTGAAGGAGCAGTTGATGCCACCACAGTGAACAATGCGCAACTTCAATCAGGTGAAATGTATCATCTTAATCTTCTGAATTCTGTTGCTCACATACAGAGTACTGCTCCGGTATACGTAGTGCATTTCACAGGATTTGGTTGTGAAACGGGCATGGCCATCTTACCCAAATTGGAATGCACCGGTTCCGTTTCCGTCAGTTTTAACCGTTCAACTGATGAAAATTTTGGTCTTATTCTGATTACAAAAAATGGAAATCAGGATGCTTTTTCAATTACACCAGCTCGACCGATTACACCAGATCTATTTGAAGTAGTGCCTGGCACCAATGGTGATTATGTCGCTGCCCGTCTTAATCTGACCGATCCTCCCGGGGCTAACCAGGGCTTTCAGATCCAAAATTCCAAAGGCGTTTTTCATCTAGGAACCATCAATGGTGGAGATCGTTCGGGAACCCGGTACGGTTACTTTTCCGATTTTAAATCTCTGAAGATTCAGGCAGATGCAACTAAGATTTGTCTCGGATCGGATTTACAATTGCTGGCTACAGGAAGTGACTCCTATCATTGGTTTGGCAGTCCGGAAGTTGATCAGAAGACAACTGCCACTGTTAAAGTTAAACCTGATAGTACTACGCGCTATGGAGTAATTGGAGAAGACATTTCATCAGGTTGTCTGGATACAGCCTTTTTGGAATTGGAAGTTTATAAACTGGCACGACCTGATCTGGAAATATCTCCTACCTGTGCAGGGACAGACATCAAGTTTTTTTATACGGACACTGTGCCGGTGCAGTCATTAACCTGGATATTTGATCAGGATACATTCATGACCGATGGTACAGATACATTCCGGCTAGCTTGGGATACGCCAGGAATACGGACTTTAAAATTATTGGCTAATAATCCCGCAGGTTGTATCTCAGACACCAGCTTCGATTTGCATGTAGGAGGAATACTTTTCGATATTGATTCAGGATATAGTATCAACCGGGGTGAGCAAGTAAGTTCGGAGATTATTTGGAAGGCCGG
>JAGQWV010000347.1 GCA_020437045.1 Saprospiraceae bacterium
GATAAAGCCTCATCGGTGAGGTTATCCAAGAGTTTTAAATTGGTTCGGTGATTATTAAACCAAGTGTCCAATATTTGTTGCTCAATGATGCTCATTAGTATTTGTTGATGAGTCCCTATGGAAAGACATTTGGTGAGTAAGAATCGCTTGTAATTTCCCTTTCTCTTTTAAGTATTGAAGACCTTGCTTTTAAGAATATTTGCTTACGCTTCCGTGACCTGTCTGATCACCCGGAGCCAGTTTAATCCAAGTATTTTTTTAATTCGCTCGTCGCTATATCCCAGTTTTTGCATCGCGATGGTAATTTGCGGCAGGTCACTAATGTCTTTAATTTCGCGGGGTAATTCCGGACCTCCATCAAAATCGGACCCGATCGCTATATGGTCTTCACCCACTAAATTTACACCATAGTCAATTACCCTAGCCAACTGATCGACATGCATCCAATACTCATCAGGAATTGTGCCTTTGAAATTTAGAGGCACTTCTTTGGCTAATTCCTGATCTATCTCTTTAAGGGTTCGGGCAGAAAGTTGTACGGTAGCCGGTGTAGTTTCATTAGATCCTTTCTGCTGCCAGCCATAATATTTTGGATTATTAAAAAGGCTGCCAAATTGAACACCAATAACCCCTCCCTTCGACGCAACTTCTTTTGCGGCTTCGTCAGTGATACACCTTGGATGACCGACAATTCCGTAAAATCCGCCATGGCTGTAAATGACCGGATCGTTGCTGACCCTGGCCGTTTGAATAATCGCATCATTTGATGCATGCGCAATATTTATGACCATGCCCAGGGTATTCATTTCGGTGATGATCTTTTTCCCAAGGTCGTTAATTCCTCCCCAGCGACTGACATCATTGCACGAGTCAATAAATGCATTGGTGGTATTATGTGCGGTGAGTTGCATAGACCGAAGTCCCAGACGATATAAAGCCCGCAGTAAATTTATGTCGCCATCGAGATCATAACCGCCTTCCAAATCGAGAAAAGCGGCCATTTTACCTTTTGCACTGATCCGTTCGATATCGGCAGCATTAAGAGCCAACTCAATCAAGTGATTATTTCTTTCGATTTGATCCAGCGCAAGATTTACCACCCGAAAGGTATTTTTTGTCTCCAGTCTTCCCGGATAATAATGCTCAGGAGTATACACAGAAAAGAACATCGCGTCCACACCGCCTTCTTTGGCTCTTGGGAGGTCTACCGTACCGTCCGGATAACGTTGACCGATATCGGTTCCCAACAAAAGTTCACGGGTCATTACATGGACATGTCCGTCCATGACCAAGGCGTTACGATGCAGTTCTGGCATCCCGTCTATAACCTGGCGGTCAGATAACAGGGTTTCTACCGGAAAAATACTTCCGGTCACGGAAAGTATGGTCAAGTGTTTTATCAGATCTCGTCGTTCCAAATCTTCATTTGTTTTAATATTAAAATGCACATCCCGAGTCTCTGATTATTTGTCAAAGCCACGTATGTATGGTCGACTGGGTGGCCGCTCTCCGGTGTTGAATTGCGCTCCCCGGGTAGTACGGTATTTTATATTCAGTACCGGCGTTTCGATACGGCGACCAACGGGAGAATAACGTCCATTTTCCCAATTGGATTCCATATAATGGTTTACAATTCCGGTCGATAGTAGCAATCGCTCAGCATTAAATGGTTCTTTTCCGGTCACCATCATCTCGGTAATCCAATGTGGCTGGGCATTGGAGGCGTGATACTGATCAAAAGGACCGGGCCAATCAAGCATCGAAACAATGGTTGGTTCTTCCTGCCCTTCGATCTCACCAGCATACGTCCAACCTACATCCCGGGCACCGATTACCGCTGCCATTGTACCATCATTATACTCCACGATACACATATTTGTCTTGGGATTCTCTTGTAAATCTTCCGGCTTCCGGTCGAATCTTTTGGCAACGGCAGCAAGCAGTTTTCCGGCCCAGGGATTACTTTCCACCCATTTCCACGTTTCAGGTCCACGGATAGATTGTACCGACCTGACTCCCGTTTCCCCTCCTTTACGTCGTTCTACAAAGGCCTGAAGTACATCAATTGCATGGAAAATGGCTCCCTCATCTGATGTGCCGCCAAGCACCACCGAATGCTTAATCGGTGCGTCATCCGGGAGTTCGATAGCGGGCTTGCGATAGTAAATTGGTATCGAAGATCCACCGGTAAGGGGAAAGTTTAAGGAACGGGACTTGTCAAACATCCACTTGGCATCGTCCCAATTATAGGATAGGTGCTTATCATTAAAGACCGGCACTGCGCGTTTGCTGCGTTCAAAAACCTCGATGACCTGGTTATAGATCCACCAACGCGGAAGGAGCCAGTGCCCCTTGAGATCGGTGGGATAGTTCCCATGTTCTCCAACGATGACCACACCGTCTACTGCAAGTTCCTCTCCGCCAAGGGTGACAGCTTCACGAGCGGAATTAAAGATGGGAATCCCTTTCGCCTGGCATATCTTTTGTCCGAGTCCACTTTCTTCCAGCTGATGAATATAAACCGATACAACCTCAACCCGGGAGGGCATATATGCTCCTTGCCACCAATAACCGTCCAGCAATTTGGCAAAGATCCAGTCGGCATGAGACCTGGGGGCGGCCCAATATGTAGTAAGACAGGCGATCCGGGGCTTTTTCATGACTAGTTCCTGTACCGGGGCAGACGCCACATCCATCAAAGCGGACAATCCTGCCATTCCCGCCATTTCCAGCATCTTGCGCCGGGTGAAAAGTAGGTCGGATCCGATTTCATCGGTTGAAAATGAATCAGCCACTCTGGTTATTATTTCTACTTGTTTTTTAATCATCATCAGTTCACTATAAAAACATCAAAGCACAGCATGTAGATGGAGGGCACGCTCTAAATTCCAGTTTATAATGTTAATTTTTTTTCATGTCTATTCCAAAATTGATTTCGATTTATCAACATCTGACTGTTTTGATGGTCACTACTTTTTACACACAATCATCCAATGTCTTTCATCCGGATTTTCTTCCGGTTCGTTGATTTCTTTCAAGTCGCAGATATTATACTTTCCGAATTCCTCCTCCACCGATTCCGCATCATAGAAATAAAGGGTTAATCCATTTGGTGAATAGAATCTGTTTTTTCCCACTTCGTCTCCCACACCAAAGCGTTTATCATTTGTAGATAATGCAACAAAAACCATCAAACCATCAGGTATCAACTGCGAGTAGCAATCTTCGATTAACTTCTGTCGCTCGCCTTTATCTAAAAGATGAATAAGCGAATAGCAATAGATCGATTCGAAGCGAGCCTTATCAAATGGCATATTAATAACAGAACCCCAATGGATGGTTACATCATTCCCAAAATACCTTCCAGCTCTTTCAATGGCAGTTTTTGATATTTCTATTCCTGCAACACTAAATCCTTTATCATAAAACACCTTTGCATTTCTTCCATAACCAAATCCGGGAATTAAAACGTTCTTAATATTATTCCTCACGAACAATTCAAGGACCTGCCTTGCATTGTCCGTGGGATCTTCTCCCCACATCTTATCGTTGTTTCTATAAACTGATTCCCAAAATTCAATCATTACTACTTTTATTTTGACAACTCAAGTTTAGACACTACAGGCCATTTCCAGGCATAATGCATAATTAAACCAAGAAGAACGACTTCGACGACCGCTCCAAATACCATATGCCTCCAGGCGTCCCCGGCCAAATTAAACAATGTATAGGGAATAAACACCGCGGCAATAATGATGTTAGACAATCGATTTGCTTTCGCAGGCAACACCACAGAAACAGAAATCATCAGTGCCGGTATGGTCACCGAGGTCAGTGCAAACATCAGGAAGCCCTGAGTAATATCGAAAACAAACACTTTCCCCACCTGAATGCGCTCCAGTTTTCCCGGCATATACAAAGCGAAATAATCCACATAAATATAGAGAAACATTACACTCGTCCACAATGCGGCAAGCTTCAGCTGCACACTGATCCTGGTATCAATTAAAGATTAACCCCAAAATGAAAACCAGGTTCACCAAAGACAAATTTCGACCATTTATCATCTAACTGTTTAAAACCATTGGGCATTTCTGTGTGATAAGGGCGGTGGGTAATGGCAATGGCCGGCTGAAGAAAAAATCTGTCTTTAAAGAGTTTGACATGATAACCAACGCGGTAGGTATTGAAAATTTGAAAACCATTATCAACTTTGCCACCTTCAATATTCACAAAGGTTTGCCGCGTAGGCATGACATTAAGTTCGGCATATAAACCTTTCCACCAAAAACGTTGGTATGCCACTGATAAGCCAACCTCACGAATATACCCAGGAAATTCCTCTTCGGCCTTTCCGTATGCTTTGTTAAAAAATGGGTGAATACCATTTGGCCAGGCATATTTCCAGGTTTTTGGTTCCAGGGTAATGACATCTTTGCCGGTAATCCGGTAACCCAAATTGAGTTGGACAAAATCGGGGCTGTTTGTAGTAGCTAAATTACCCAGTAAAAATAGTGTGCTACCGACGAACCACCGTTTGTAAGTGCTGTCTGTTGTAGCATACTGTGCCATGAGGTGCAGCGTGGTAGACATCATCAACACAAAAACAATGAATAAAATTTTCTTTCGCATTTATTTATTTCTTTAGTTTAAACGATACTGCAAAATTAGATTGGCCAGATCAGATGAGTCGTTCACTTAAGTTAAGAAATAAAGGCTCAGGCATCTTTTTTAAGCATTTTATCCTTATCGATAAAAATGTTAAAAATTAAACCCAAAATGAAGGCCGGGTTCCCAACCAAAATATTCCGGCCATTCTTTTTCTATTATTTTGAAAGAATCTGGTACATCGGTCCTTACCGGCCAATAAGTTAACCCAATGGATGGTTCAAAAAAGAACCGGTTCTTTAATAATTTGAGCTGGTAACCCAAACGAAAGGTTAAATACAACGTGTATCCGTTTCCGATCTTTTTATTATGCTCATCTATATATTTCTCAAAAGCATTTAATGCATGTACGGATGAATAAACCCCTTTCCACCAAAAACGCTGGTATGCTAATGTAGGTGCAAGTATGCGTGCGTGTCCGGGATAATTTTCACCCGGTGCATCAAAGGATGGTCCCCAGGGGATACCTAATGGCCATGAATAAATTGACCTTTTAAACTCAAAGGAGACAACATTTTTAGACGTTATCCTGTATCCCAGATTCAATTGGATAAACTCCGGATTATTTACCTTGTCAAAATTTCCAAACATCAGCAGTGTGCTACCCACAAACCACCTTCTATCCGTACTGTCTTGTTTGGAATATTGCGCATTCACCGGAAAACTGCTTGCCAACACGAAGGCAAATCCAATCCATATAACGTTCTTTTGCATATCTTTAAATGATGTTTAAACGATGCTGCAAAAATAGATTGGCAGTGGACCTAAAATCGTTCACTTAAGTTAAGAAATGGTCTCACCCCTTCCTTTTCTCTAAAATTCTTGCTCTCAACCTGCTTAATGATTGGGCTTTGATACCTAAATAACTCGCTAATTGATGTTGGGGAACCCGCTGAATAAGATCTGGCCTTTTCTGCAGTAAATTCAGATACCTCTGTTCTGGAGAAGAAGTCTTAAATTCGTCAAAGTCAATTCGTTGCTTGGCTAACAATTCTTCCGATAAGATCCTACACATTACCTCAAATTTTGGAAATTTACGGTTTACTTCAACTTCCATGTCAGAATTTGAAACGGTAATTATGCTGTCTTCAACACAACTTATATAATATTCGGAAGGAGTTTTACTTACCACACAGGGGGGTGTCAATGCTTCCATTTCTGTATAAAAAGCAGTAGTTTTTTCTTCACCATCTACAACATAATAGGTCCGAATACAACCCTTTAATACGAAGTAGCTCTCTTTTGTTTTTTGTCCTTCTTTGAGTAAAACTGTCCCTTTCCTAAAAGAATGAAATATATCCAAAGAAAGTATTGCATTCTTTTCATCTTCTGTGAGAGAAACATATTTAGATATGAAGTCAAATAATAAGTCTTGCATTGTCTTTCTACGTTGTTAATTTTCAGGATACAATTGTCACACATTTCCAACCACAGTTAAACAATAGCCTTTTCACTAATTCATAGGTCACTTTCCTTTTCATCACTCCTACTAGTGCAGTATTGAATCATAGGTATCCTGTCGGCCCGCTTTTCGGCGTTAGTGGCATGACCCTTTCTCAATATTATCCATCAACTCCTTTTGTGCTTTCAATATTTTATGCGCAAGAATTCCTCTTATAAATGGAAGACCTGATATTTGTAAGTCCAAGTGCACTTGCATTTCTGCATCATTATTATTGATGATTTTATACTGAAATTCCACATGATGCAAGGGCAAACCCACTATTTCATAATGAACTCCTATTGAGTTCTCTAAGACGCGTGCGCAATATTGAACTTTTATTGGCAGTTTAGGAAAAGGATATTCGGTTATTTCAAATTGATATTTCCCTTCCTTACTACTCTTTAATAAAACGCTTCTAATTAAAGGGTGATAACGACCATATAACTCAAGATTCATCAATATTTCCTTAACAAAAGAAACAGATTTATTAAGTCGATAGATTTGAGAATACTTCTTCATTTACCTGCAATTCTCCTATAGTCACCAGTTAACATAGCTGACAATTTACTAAAAACCATTAAGCTGTCAGTCCGTTGACTCACTTCAACTACAAAAGCTACATCACTACTAAGAACTGATCTGACGATACAATTGCTGACGTCGGCCCGGTGATTCCATGAAAAGCAGGAATCTGGCAATTAGGGGCCATATTCCCGGCAGGTTAGGCTGGAATTTTGTTGAAATGGCCAGATTGCGGTCTCTTATAAAAATGAGGTCGGATTTGTGTCATAAAAATTAGGAATAGGAGGTGCATGTAGCCGATTTAACATCCCCTGCTTTTTAAAAATGTGGATCGATAGCAGATACCATGGAAGCCTGCAGATCGTGGGCAGGGCTTCTCTATTAGAATGCTTTAAATAAATGGAAATCCATATCTTCGGATCATATCTCTGCTACCTTGGTTTCGCTCTCAAGATCTTCAAGGAAGAATGATGATCAGAAGTCCATTATTAAAGAGACCGCACTAGCGGAGGAATATGGCTTTTCCCTGAAGCGTTTGGAGATTTATAGAAACCAGGAAGTAAGCCCAAGAACCAGCCGTCGATAAAGCATAAACCACCTATTTAATTTAAAAAGCATCAGTATGGAATCAAGAAGAAAATTTCTGGAAAAAATAACCGCTTCGGCATTTGCAATACCCGCCATGACCCGGCCAGGCCAACTTTTTTCTAATACAAAAACACCCTATGAAGGACCTGTTTTAAAAGTAGCCATCATGGGACTTGGTAGTTACGGCACCCGCGTTGCTGAAGCCATGAAGACCTGTGAACGGGCCAAATTGGTAGGGGTAATTAGCGGAACTCCGTCCAAGATCACCGATTGGCAAGCCAAATATGGGATTCCGGAGAAAAACTGTTACAATTATCAGAATTTTGATGCGATCAGAGACAACCCCGATATAGACGCCGTATATGTCATCACCCCCAATGGCTTACATAAAGACCAGGTGATCCGGGTAGCCAAAGCCGGCAAACATGCCATTTGTGAAAAGCCCATGGCCATCAATGCTAAGGAGGGCAAAGAAATGGTCGAGGCCTGCAAAGCCGCCGGGGTGAAACTCCTGGTGGGCTACCGTATGCATTTTGAACCGAATACCGTAGAGGTGATCCGCATGCGTAAAGCTCGCGAACTAGGTCAAATCATGTTTTTTCAAGGCCTTTCCGGTTTTACTATCGGCGATCCCTCCCAATGGCGACTCAATAAAAAATTGGCTGGCGGCGGTGCTATGATGGATATTGGTATTTATTCCGTCAATGGTGCCCGGTACATGGTGGGAGAAGAACCCATTTGGGTAACCGCCCAGGAGACAAAAACCGATCCGGTTAAGTTCAAACCCGGGGTGGATGAAACCATTCAGTTTCAGTTTGGATTCCCCAGTGGGGCGGTGGTATCCTGCCTTTCTACCTATTCCATGAATAATCTTGACCGGTTTTATCTCAATGGCCGGGAAGGATTTGTAGAAATGCAACCCTCCACCGGTTATGGGCCCATCAAGGGGCGAACCCATAAAGGACCTCTTACGGAGCCGATAGTGACCCACCAAACCCTGCAAATGGATGAAATGGCAGCACTGATCTTTGATGGCAAACAACCGGTCGTGCCCGTTGATGGGGAAGAAGGACTCAAAGACCTGGTAATCATTGATGCCATCTATAAAGCGGTTAAAACGGGAAAAAAGATCAAGTTAGGGTCTTAATTTACGGTCAGTCCCGGTGTTCACTATCTTTCTGAAGCTCTTATGCATAGGGAAAATGCATTTTAATGTCATTTAGTTAATGAAAATTGTCAAATTAAGAATGCGGGAATGCCGGTTCTCCCTTAAGGGGAGTATGAGGGGTGACCGAGGTTCAAGATTACCATAAAATGCAGGCTTAACTTAACGGCAAGGAAATGCATTTAACCAATTCGATTGGCTTTCATAAAGGCGCTCCGGTAAGTATCGGCCAGGGGAATCGTACGGTCTCCGATGGTCAATTGTTCTCTTTCGACGATTTCAACCCGGGCCAGATTAACGATGAAGCTCTTGTGGGTCCTGCAGAAAAAGGAAGGCATGTTTTGCTCAACGGCAGTCAGATTCTGACGGGTCAATATTTTTCTTCCATCGGCGGTATGAAAGATCACATAATTTTCATCCTTCTTTAGATATAGCACTTCCTGCCAGAGGAGTTGAAACCATTTCGCACCACTCTTGACATAGACGGTTTCGCTGACTTCAGGAATCTGTTCAATCACCGGGTTCGTCTGCTTGTATACCCGGTTGCATGCCTGAATAAATCGTTCAAATAAAATGGGCTTAACCAGGTAATCGACGGCTTCAACGGAAAATCCTTCTACTGCATATTCCGAATATGCAGTGGTGAAAATCACCGGCGGTTTGAGGGCCAGCGATCGGTAGAAGGACATACCATTGACTCCCGGTAAATTAATGTCCAGTATTAAAAGGTCCACTTTATTTTCGGTCAGGAGAGGCAGGGCTTCCAGCGGTTTTTGCCATCCGCCGATCCAGGTCAAATAAGGTATTTGGTCGACATAGTGATGGATTAAATGCAGAGCATGTGGTTCGTCTTCAATTGCCAGGCATCTCAAATTACTCATTTTTTACCCTTCAATTCCGGTTGAAAATTAATGCTTAAGCAGGCAACAAAAAAATCATTTTTTTTCTGTAATTCGAGTCGGTATTTTCCCGGATATATTTTTTCCAAACGGCTTCTTAAATTGGATAATCCCAATCCACCCGGTTCCAGGTCTGGTTTCGGGAGCATTTTATTTTTAACCG
>JAGQWV010000348.1 GCA_020437045.1 Saprospiraceae bacterium
GAGCTACCTTTATCCATCCATATAATAATTATTATATCATCGCCGGTCAGGCCACGGCAGCCAAAGAACTTCTGGAGGATATTAGCGACCTGGACATAGTGATGGCTCCCGTTGGAGGAGGAGGACTGTTGAGTGGTACAGCACTTAGTGTCAGATATAGCGACAGTAGTGCCGAGGTTTATGGAGCTGAACCAAAATTGGTCGACGATGCCTATCGCTCGCTAAAAAGTGGAAAAATAGAAAGCAATGATCGGATTGACACCATTGCCGACGGGTTAAGGACCATGCTAGGGGAGAAAACATTTGATATCATTCAAAAACATGTGCATGAAATTCTCACGGTCGAGGAAGAATATATCATCCAGGCCATGAGATTAATATGGGAGCGGATGAAAATTATCGCAGAGCCTTCAGGAGCGGTACCATTGGCTGCGGTATTACAATATCCAGATGTATTTAAAGGGAAAAAAATTGGATTAATTATTTCCGGAGGAAATGTCGATTTACAGGCACTACCATTCTAATAAGCGGAGCCATTAATGCTTATTCAAACCAAGTAATTGACACAGCGTTCTTGCCGTCTTTTTTAAGGGATATGGCTGTCAATAAGGGGACTATGGCAACGGCCGAACCATGATATTCCGATACATTACTTTACTACCGGGATCATGCGCTTGCAGGGCAAAAGTACCGCTGGATATTACCCGGTTTTCTGTGCCTTGCTCACGAAGTGGATGATCTGGTTCTGTGTAATCTACGACCACAATATCATTGATTTTGATAATCACATGTTTTCCGACGACTTTGATGTATTCGGTGTACCATTCATTATCCTTCACATAGGTCTCTTTGACATCCACGATTGAATAAAGGCTACCTGTTCGACGCCAGTCGGATTGCGTATTATTTACCTGCACCTCGTAACCTTTGGAAGGCCAACCTTCCGGCTGATACTCTGTATGAAAATAAATGCCGGAGTTTGATCCTGGAAAAGTCATGACTTCCGCTTTAAATTCAAAATTCTTAAAATTATGATTCTGAACGGTACCATTATAGAAAGCATGAGCCCGCGAGCCATTCGTCACTATAGAGCCATCTTCTACCCGGATCGAAGCCGGATCATCGGACACCAGCCAGCCCGCCAAAGATTTACCATCAAAGAGTGATATCCACCCTTTTCCACTATCATTTTGCATGGGCTTTGTGGTATCACAACTCAAAATCAACATAACCGGCAGGAGTAGAATCAAATATTTCATTTTCCTCAATTTGCTTGAAAGATACGGTTTTTTAAACGTACTAAACACTCAAAAGATGATATCGACCATCTTCATCAATACTAAAAGGTGCAGGAACGAGATAGGTTCGAAAATGCTCGTAAATATTCTTCAGATCTAACCAAAAGTCATGGTACTTCAGCAATCGCCTATCCTCCCAAAGATCATTTTGGTTAGACGCAGTAAAATCAAAAGGATAAATTTCTACCCTAATCTCAGACTGCCCTGATCGAACAGCCTTTCGTGCTATGGTGTATATCTCTTTTATCGTATCATCATGAACGGAAATACATCCCAAACTCTGACATCCTCCATGAATGAAAATATCAGAGCCTGGCAAAAGAGGATCTCCTAAAATCAGATCAGATCGATTGGGATAATTTAACCCCAAAGAGAGATAATATTTGCTTAGGGGATTGAAACGCTCAATTTGATAAACACCTTCAGGCACTTGTTGGTCACCTTCTTTTCGCTTTGGGCCCAAGATACCCGAGATAGCACATATGTGGTATTGCCCTAACTTTTGGAAGTGGTGATGCATAAAACCTCTTAACCATAATTCAAGTATCCGTTCGTTTTTAAATACCCTGATGAACAATTGGAAATGATTCTGATCGACGCCAATCCGATCAAATTGCCGGCAAAGAATGATTTCCTTTTCGCTTTGTGCAATTACTTCTCGCTCTTTCGGTACACAGTCAATATTTATCATATCGTTGCACAAAATAATTATAGGATCATAAAACGACACCCAGGGAGTTCTTACTCACTTTCTTTGTGCTAGAACAGAGAAAACGTTAAAGACCCTAAAATTGAATAAATAGTCGATGATTAAATAATCGTATCTTTGCGCCTTAAGACCAAAACGATCATTCACATCGATGAACTTTAGGGAACTCAATCTTCACGAATCGTTGCTGGAAGCCATTTCGTATATGGGATATGAGACTCCCACACCTATCCAAGAACAGGCGATTCCTCAAATCCTCGCTGGACGCGACGTGCTGGCATGTGCCCAGACGGGAACTGGGAAAACGGCTGCCTTCATCCTTCCAATTTTAGACTTACTATCCGACGTTGGTGATCACTCCGTAAAGACTATCATTATTGTCCCCACCCGAGAACTTGCGATCCAAATTGACCAGCAGATTCAGGGTCTGGGATATTTCGTAAATCTTGAATCTATAGCTATTTACGGCGGTGGTGACGGTTCAGAGTGGGATCAACAGAAAATCGCTCTGACAAAAGGTGCCGATATTATCGTCGCCACACCTGGAAAATTTATATCCCATCTTAATCTT
>JAGQWV010000349.1 GCA_020437045.1 Saprospiraceae bacterium
ATTCCAACCAGTAGATGTTCGCATGGGTTATGTTGAATAATTTTAATAAGATTTTTGATGAGGTCCGAGGCGCAAAACGCAGATGTAGCCGTAGCTACAGCGAGTCTTTGCAACGAAGGAAATCGCAAAAAGATATTTAAATTAACGGCAATAATCGATGCGAACATCTACTTGGGACTAGTTTCAGTTTCAAATAAAAGATTATAATAGCCAGAGATAAAAAATAGGATGCCCTTCATATTTCTTATTTATCCGTTTTATAGAGGTCCATGTATTTTTGGTCAAGCTCTTTACTATCCTTGTACTTTACTCGTAAGTCGGCCAATTTTTGTGTGAGATCTTTGACTACGTCGGCATAGGCAGGATCGTTGTATACATTTTTCATTTCATTCTTATCTTTTTTCCTGTCATAAAGCTCCCACTCATCGACATCATCATAAAAATGTACCAGTTTATAATCTTCGGTTACGATTCCGTAATGTCTTTTTACCATGTGGACGGCTGGATACTCATAATAATGATAATAGACAGCATCTCGGAAATTGGCCGTATCTCCTTTAAATAAGGGAATTAAACTTTCACCTTGCATGTCATCCGGGGCGGTGATGCCGGCAGCCTCCAGAAATGTTTGGGCATAATCTAGATTTTGTACCATCTGAGAATTTCGGGTACCTGCTTTGATGACCTCTGGCCAACGCACCAGTAGGGGAGTCTTAAATGATTCATCATAAATAAATCGTTTGTCAAACCAGCCATGCTCACCCAGGTAAAATCCCTGATCGGAAGTGTACACTACGATCGTATTTTCTGTCAGACCATGTTGATCTAAATATTCTAATACTTTTCCCACTCCTTCATCCACTGCAGCAATACTTCCCAGATAATCCTGCATATATCGCTGGTAGCGCCAACTCATTAATTCCTTTCGGCTCATGGTGGGATAATTTTTCTTAAACGCTTCATTCATTGGGCCATAGACAGCATCCCATTCTGCCCGTTGGGCGGGATTTTGACGTCCAACTTCCCGTTTGAATGCTGCCTTGTCCCAGTTGGCGGTTTCGGGAATACCCAACTCATCCATGACCTCAGGATATATTTTGCTATCGCCGGCCCAATTCATATGTTCAAGGAGATTCATTTCAGCTTCATGGGCTGCAGTACCCCGGCCCTCGTAGTCATCGAAAAGTGTCTCTGGCTCAGGAAATGTCTTTTTGATAAAATCTTTATAGTGACGGGGAGCAGGCAACCACTCTCTGTGCGGTGCCTTGTGCAGATACGCCAGGAAGAATGGTTTTTGGTCGTCGCGGTTATTATCCAACCAATCGATAGTCATATCGGTAATAATATCTGTGGTATAACCTTCCATGTGGATTTTTCCTTCATTCTTGGTAATAAAATCAGGATTATAGTAAGTACCCTGACCCGGTAAAATCCGAAACTGATCGAAGCCTTTTGGGGAATTGCCAAAATGGAGTTTACCAAACAAAGCTGTTTGATAACCATTCTCCTGCAAAATCTGTGGAAATGTCACATTGGTGGTGTCAAATGGAAACCGGTTATCAATTTTTCCATTGAGATGACTGTGCTTACCGGTTAAAATTACCGCTCTTGAAGGTGCGCAAATCGAATTAGTAACACAAGCATTGGTAAATAATAATCCCTCTTTCGCAATTCGGTCGATGTTTGGAGTATTTGTCAATCGAGCGCTGTATGCACTTATCGCTTGATAGGCATGGTCATCTGCCATGATGAAAAGAATGTTGGGTCGTTGCGGGGGTTCAGGACTTTTTTCTGTCGATTGACAGGCCAGTAATAAAAAGATGGATACAGGTAGAAGGAAAATAATTCTCATTGGATAGTCAGTTTCTTGAACTGACTAAGTTAATGAAATGTCTGAAAGGATAGTCCTGAGGTTATCTGCAGCGAAAGGAAATTAGTGCGAATGTCCTGGATCAATAAATTTTATTCAGGCACGGCAGATTTCTGTTGAATAAGCTTTCGAGAAAGATTTTTGATTTGTTTAATTAATTCGGGCAACCTTTTATTAATTTCTGGTGAGAGCGTAACCTGCATGGGCTGAATTTTAGCGATGGACACGGTAAAAAGGTAAATAGAGGGTATGGTTTCTCTCAACTGCATACCCTCTATTACATCCTTGAGACCAATATCATGAGTACTCATGGCCCGTGGAAAATCCCGGGAAAATCTAGGTGTCGTCAACTGAATGGTACCAGGATTAATCTCGTCCAGGGTAGCATCAATCAGAATTACATTTTCAAA
>JAGQWV010000350.1 GCA_020437045.1 Saprospiraceae bacterium
AGTGCAAACGTTCCAGATCACTGGGATTATGTGAAAAGTCCGCATCCATTTCAAAGATGTAGTCATAGTTATTTTCCAATCCCCACTTAAAGCCGGCAATATAAGCGGTGCCTAATCCTTGCTTTCCCAGCCGTTGTAAAAGATGTAACCTACCGGAATGTTCCTTCTGCAGATCCTTGACGATATCGGCAGTACCATCAGGGGATCCGTCATCAACGATAAGGATATGGAAAGGAATCGAAAGCGAAAAGACGGCCTGAATGATCTTAGCCACATTTTCCTTCTCATTATAAGTGGGAATTATTACTAGGCTCTTTGTCACCCTGCTAAATTAGACTTTTGAAAAATGATATCATGAAAAATTGAAACTAAGATAATCTTACCAATGGATATTGTTTGGGATCACATTCCCGCATCATATCATAAACAACTTCCACGACATCTTCAACGTTGGGTTTGGCATAATAGTCTCCATCCGATCCGTAAGGAGACCGGTGGGCTTTAGCGGTCAATGTCCGGGGTGAAATCTCCAAATAGTCAAAACCACCTCTTTTTTCGATGACTTCCTGCAACATATATCCAGTTGCTCCGCCGGGTACATCTTCATCAACAAATAGAATTCGATTGGTTTTTTTCAAGGACTTGAGTATCTGATCATTCAGATCAAAAGGATTGAGCGTCTGCACATCAATCAATTCGATGTTGATGCCCTGTTCTTCCAAAATTATTGAAGCTTTCTGACAGATCCTAACGCAGGCCCCGTAGGTAACGACTGTTAGGTCAGAACCCAACCTGAGAATTTCCGGGTGGCCAAGTGGTACTGTATATTCACCGATATTAGAAGGTAATATTTCCTTTTGTCTATAACCATTGAGCACTTCTACCAGAATACATGGATCAGAGGAGCGCAACATCGTCTCGTACATTCCGGCGGCTTGTACCATATTGCGGGGAACCAGGATATAGATACCTCGAAAACTATGAAGCAGCATCGCCATTGGTGATCCGGTGTGCCAAATACCTTCCAGGCGATGACCTCTTGTTCTGATGATTGCCGGAGCTTTCTGGATACCATTGGTGCGATAACTCAATGTCGCCAAATCATCCGTGAGCGGAGCCATGCCGTACACCAGATAATCTAAATACTGAATTTCTGCGATGGGTCTAAATCCGCGCATTGCCAATCCAATTGCCTGCCCAATAATGGTCCATTCGCGAAGCCCTGCGTCAAAAACACGGTCTTCTCCGTATCTGGCTTGCATGTTCATCATACCCTGATTGACATCTCCCAATCGTCCGACATCTTCGCCAAAGGCCACTAACTTTGGATATTTTGCAAAGGCTTTTTCAAAATACCTATTGAGTACTTCAAAACCATTGAGACTAGGATGATCACCATCGAATCGAGGTTCTACCATTTCTACCCTAAGGGCCGAATGACTGTTATCCGAATACAGATGACCACTATAAAATTGCTCCTGTTGAGCTACTTTTGCTTTAATAAACTCTCCCAGATCCTGAGAAGCTGCCGGATCAATTTCTGCCAATTTATAATAAGCCTGTCTCGCCATGCCAATTAGCTCGCTGCGATAAGGATGTACCAGATGTACCAATCTATCACGAAAAGCAGAAAATTCGGGACAATGATCCAGGTCTTTTTCCAATAACCGTTTTAGTATATCCCGGTCTTGCAGCACCGGTTTTATGTATTGGCTCCATGCTCTCTTCTTACATTCACGGGCATAGAGTTTCGCTTTATTTTGAATTTCTTCTATCGTGTCCTTATCAGCGAGCTTATGATGTACAATCCAGGCTTCAAAAGCGATAAGACAGTCCATCTCACGCTCCCATAGAATACGTTGAGCAGGTTTGTAGCGCTCGTGACTTCCTGAGGTACTATGCCCCAACGGCTGAGTGGTATCATTCACATGAAATAATGCTGGTACCTGGGTATCTCTAATCTTCTCCACACCTTTGGCAAACATCTCACACAGACCTGCATAATCCCATGCTTTGGCCACATAAATCCGCATACCAGTATCATTGATATCTTCTATCAAGAATCCTTCCATCGCCCGGGAAATACTCCCTTTGGTGGTCTGGTATTTAGTCGGTACCGATATGGCGTAACCATCGTCCCAAACGCAAAATGCGATAGGGATTTTCTTTACGCAGGAAGCATTGACACACTCCCAAAAAGCACCTTCACTCGTACTCCCGTCACCAATGGTACAAATCACTACTTCATTCCCATTCCGGGAGAAAGGTTTTTGCTGGATATCCGGAATGGTCCGGTATTTTTTTGAGGCCAGTCCCAGGCCTACCGCCCTTCCCATTTGTCCAGCGGTACAAGATACATCGGATGAACTGTTAAATTGATCCAGGTGGTTAGTCCAATTACCCTCCTCATCAACCAATCGGGAGGCAAAGTGGGTCATCATCTGCCTTCCTGCGGAAAATGGATCATGGTAAGGATCAGCATATAGCTGGGCGAAATATTGTTCTACCGTCGCTTCTCCCAGGGCAAACAACAACGTCTGATCGCGATAGTAACCGGACCTCCAGTCACCTTTTCGGAGGGCTTTGGCCAGCGCTACCTGAGCAACTTCCTTCCCATCACCAGTAATACCGAACTTACCCTTACCAGTCAATACTTCCTTTCTCGCCAGGATAGAGGCTTCCCGTGAGACACAACAGATGTAAAAGTCGTTGAGAACCTCTTTTTGGAAAGATTCCTCTCCATTCAAGGAACCAAGGTTATATAGAGGTTGAAAAACAGTATTTTCCATCAACGATTATAGAATTTACTAAAAGAGATTCAATACCAGTTGTGTGCCAGATCTCTTTTCGAAGCCAAAGATAGCATCATTTATGCACAATCAAAATGAGCTGCATAGGGAAGATCAATTCAAATTTCATGCCTGCTTGGGAACATATTTTGGCTTGATTTTCGTTAAAGAAGGGTAAATTGGAAATTTTAATGGTGATTTCATCTGAATTGGTCACCAATCCTTAACTTATTAATTGTAGTTTTAATAACTTTGAAATACAAAAAAGCATAACAATGAAGAAATTAGTCTTTACCCTAGGTCTTCTACTCATGGTAGCAGGAATGATATCTGCCCAGGATGTCCAAAAAGCAGCTGAAAAAGCTGAGAAAAAATCGATGACAGATGCTGTACTAACCAATGGGCCGAAGATGACCTTTGAGACAATGGTGGTCGATTATGGCGAAATTGCCAAAGGATCTGATCCTTTGAGAAAATTCTCATTTGTCAATGATGGTACGGAGCCATTGGTAATCAAAAGTGCGAAAGGAAGCTGCGGATGTACGGTACCCGATTACCCAAAGGAACCAATCCTTCCAGGAGAAACCGGAGCTATTGATGTAAGATATGATACACAACGAATTGGTCAATTTACCAAAACAGTAACTCTTACTACCAATGTTGATGATCAGAAAATTGTTCTCACTATAAAAGGTAAGGTAAATCAGGAATTACCAGAAGAAGGGGTTCCTTCCAAAGAAGGTTCGATCTTCTAAATAAGGTCTAAAGAATATATTTGTTCGAATCCCGGCGAGTGCATGCTCCCGGGATTTTTTCATTTTAGTCATTGGATGTTCTGTTTTGGCACATCCGAACAAACTCGGGAGTAAGTTGTTTGACAAATGAGACAGTCAGCGACTTTCTATTTTGATTTCAGTTTTAATATTTTTGCGACCACACATATTTGCAACGCCAT
>JAGQWV010000351.1 GCA_020437045.1 Saprospiraceae bacterium
TCGGGATTGCGGCAAGGATGTTATCGGAAACGGATATGCAGATCACCCGGATCTGTTATGAAAGCGGTTACAATAGTTTAGCCAATTTCAACAGTCAATTTAAGAGCTTGATGGGGCAGTCACCGTCTGATTATCGCAACAGTTTTCGGTGAAATCGCTTCATCCATCTTTTATTTTCCAAAAGTTGCTTTTCTGAGACCCTTTTCCTGCATTTGCAACTTTGTGAAGAAATTGTAGGAAAAAGCTAAAAAACCATTTGAGCCTGAGTCGTTCAAGTCCTTTATTTGTGAGTACATCTGGGTACTAAAGCTTTACCCGAAATTAACGATTAATAAGTCAGCTCATGAGGTTTCTTGGTCTAATTGGTTTATGTCTTTATGCGATTGCTTTGCCGGCACAATCTTCAACTTCAGACTTGTATCAGGATGTTCCATTTGTACAGGACTACTCAGTGAAGTATTACTTGTCCGGTGAGGATGTTCGTGTTTCTAATGTAAGTGTCGATCGAAACCAATCGATTCGCATCATGACTAATCACGGCATCTTGCAGCCAAAGGATGGTCGATTCCTTCAGCCAGGTACCTTCGCTACTGACAGGGAATATTTACCTATGCAGGATATGGAGATCGGTGCCTTGGGTATTTATGAAAATCAATTTATTTATGTGAATCGGAAGGCGGTCTTCAGTAATGCATGGGCCGGGGATTTTTTTCAACCTCATCATTTGCCCGGCGTGGATTATTTGTGTATGGGAGACAATTTCGAATTTGTGATTTCCGATGGGCAAAAAATCGAATACTTCTCCGCTGCAAATTCAGAAGGAGAGATCTATCAATTGCCCGGGGAGATGAAGGAAATGCAATATGCAGAAAATACCAAAGCCTACTATTTATTATTAGCGGATGGTATTTATCAATTTAATCCATCCAGGGAGACTTTGGAAAAATTCATAAAAAAGGATGGAGTCACCACATTTGCAACGGACAAGGACACGATAATTATAGCCACGGCTGAAGGTTATCAAAAAATGAGCATGAAGAATGGTCAAGCTATCGGTGCTCCGGTATCAAAATTACCCTGTCCAGAAATTACTTGCCTGGCCAAGATCAATGACCAATGGTGGTTTGGTTCAACGGAAGGTGCTTTTGTACAGCGGTCTGACGGCAAATATGATTTTTACAATGGTGAACGATGGCTGGCTAGCAATGACGTGGTCGACATACAGGCCGGACCCGATCACTCGGTCCTTATTTTGTCTAAAAAAGGATTAGCGCAAATCTTTTTTCAGGACATTACCTTATTGGATAAGGCTACTTATTTTGAAGAACAAGTGCGACTTAGGCACATCAGGCATGGCTTTAATGCCACTCTCGGAGATATGGAAAAGGGAGATATTTTTACGGGAACACTCAAGGATTCAGATAACGATGGCCTTTGGACTTCCATGTATCTTGCTGCAGAAGCTTTCCGATATAAAGTGACGGGATCTGCAGAAGCTTTACAAAATTGTCAGGAGTCACTCGACGCCATGGAACGTCTCTATACCATCAATCCAGTTGCCGGTTTTCCCTCCCGCTCCTTCGAACGATTCGGATACAAAACCCGATTAGCAGACCCCGGACGCTGGCAGCATGCTACCGATCCAAATTGGGACTGGAAGTCTACAACCAGTAGCGATGAGGCTATAGGACACATGTTTGTATTTGGCGTTATCGCCGAGCTGGTCGACGATGCCCAAATGCAAAACCAGGCTATTCGATTGATGGATACCTTGATGAGTCACATTGTAAAAAATGATCTATATATGATCGATTACGATGGCAATCCAACCACCTGGGGTAGATGGAATCCAGAGTATGTAAATGCTTTTCCGATTGTAGTGGGAGATCGAAAACTAAATTCCTCCAATATTATCAGTATGCTCCAGACGGCCTATTATTTTACGAAAAAGGAAAAGTATAAAAATAAAGCACTTGAACTGCTGTATGATTATGGATATCTGGATAATCTTATCCGACCCATAAATCTTATTGGTTCTGCACCTGATGGTTCAGACGATTGGAGCAAGATGTTGTCAGAATCGTGGAATCACTCGGATGATGAAATGTATTATTGTGGATACTGGGGGCTATACCGGTATGCATTGAATGATGAATTGAAAAAGAAGTACAAGGAAGCCATTCTCGATCACTGGCAGGCTGAAAGGCCAGAAAAAGAAGGACTCTGGAATATATTTACCGCCATCACCGGAACAAAAGATTTTGACTTGAAGGAAGCTGTTTGGTACCTTCAGCAACACCCTGTCGATCTGATCAATTGGGCAGTAGTCAACAGTAACAGGAAAGACCTGGATTGGCTACCTGATAATTTTCGAACCCAACGTATTGCGGAAGTCCTACCTCCGGACGAACGTCCGATTCAACGGCATAATTCAAATATGTTTAATCTAGATCGTACAGGAGGAAATGGCACCTCTGAATCCAGTGCCGGAGATATCTGGTTGTTACCGTATTGGCTGGGCCGATATTTTGGAGTGATCTCCGCACCGGAATCTATCGAGCCAACATCTCTAACGGATTGGTAAGAAATTAAAGATTTAATTTCCTGATCCTCCTTTGAGAAAATAAAGTCATCCCACCACCGATCAGCACCAGGATTAATCCTGCAACCAGGTCAGTAACTTTCTCAAGAAAGGTATTGCAATACAAATGCGCCACCATAATTATAATTCCAAATAATAAAATATAAATACCCAATGCCTGATTAATTTTGGCTTCTTTCCAACTGGGATTATTGAGTTTTTCTTCGGCAAATTTTGACATCTTAAAATATATAGTAGGTGTAAAATAATGAACCCAGGACCAGTAATGCCCAGATCTTTAAATTCATGTACCATCTTCTATCTTCCTTTGCGATACCTTCAAAGATATATTCATTAGAAATAGATAGAACGAGGACAGCAATAATTCCAAACAGGATCAGAAAGATTATTTTGGCCTGCTCGGCGGATACATTTTGCAACCAGTTGAAATTCAACATTTGATTAGGATTTTATTTTTTACCATTTACTTTCTAATGACTCGCGAAAAAACCAGTCCGGAAAGTTGAATATCTGTTTTTGGTGTGGTAAATAAGCTGACAATAATGGTTACCACAAAACCGGTGACAAATGACCACCAGGACACATAAAGGAAAGGATCCTCAATGGTAAAGATTCCATCCACAGAATTTAAGATAAATGCCACGACTATTCCAATAACCAGCCCTGCCAGTCCTCCCCATTGTGTGGCTCTCTTCCAGAATATACCAAGGAGTAGTATCGAAAAGATCGGACCTTGAAAGTAAGATAGAAAAGATTGGATGGCGACATACAGTCCCGGGTACTGGCTACTGATTTTCGATGTCGCAACCCCTAAAACCAGTAAAGAAATGGTCGTTATTCTACCGACCGCCAAATAGTGTTTGTCGGATGCGTTTGGACGGATATAGGGTTCATAAATATCTTTTGTGAAAATAGTGGCTGTAGAGTTAAGAATGGAATCTACACTGGACATCAATCCCGCAAAAAATGCGGAGAACATTAATCCAATTAACCCTGGCGGTAATATTGATTTAATTAACATCGGTAGTGCCTGATCACCATCTTCTAATCCTGGATGTATGATAATGGCCATCAACCCGGGAAAAAGAACCAGGACCGGAATCATCATTTTTAATCCTGCTGCCATAATCATACTGGCTTTTGCATGCCAAACATTTTTAGCCGTAAGACACCTCTGAACGATCGCTTGGTTTCCAATCATATAAGCGTTTGCCATGACAAAGGTAAGTCCGAAAAGAATACCCGTCCAGGGGTATGGCGTGGGGGTGTCTGCCGGTTGCATCAATTTAAAATGCTGGCTAAATTCCGGCCCCATAGCGGTGATTTTATCTACCATGACCTCCCAGCCGCCTATTTCTTCCAGTCCGAGAAAAACCAGAGTAAATCCACCAACAAACATGATAATCAGTTGTACAACATCCGTCATTACCACAGCCGTAATACCGCCGAAGTATGTATATAATCCTACCACGACTGCGGTGATGATAATCGAAGACCAAATCGACCATCCCATCAATACGTTCAGTAGTACGGCACTGGCCCAAAATAGTACGCCGAGATTGACGGCAAAAAAGAATAGCCAGGTCAGTGAAGCTATTGTCCGGACATGTCGGTTATATCTTTTGCCTAAATATTCAGGAATGGTATATACACCTCCCTTCCAAAAATAAGGCACAAAGATAAAGGCCGCTAACAACATAGCAGGCACGGATCCTATCCAATCAAAATTACCTACGGAAATACCATACCGGTAGCCTTGTCCGGATATTCCTACAAAATCCAGGGCACCAATATCAGACACCACGATGGACATTCCTATTGCCCAGAAAGGAAGGCTTTTTCCAGCCAGAAAATAATCTTCAGAACTACTGACGAAGCGACGGAAATAAAATCCCAGGATCAATATTCCGATGATATAGGCTATAACGATAAAATAATCTATTCCTGCGAGCATTCTTTAGTATTAGGATTCAATTAATATGACTTCATTTTTAAGGGATGATCGATAAGCGGCATCAACGATTTTCATGACCGTCATACCTTCTTCAATTCCCGGTGATGGTTGACTGCGGGTTTTCATACATTCCACAAAATATTTCATTTGGTGATCATATATTTTTTGATCACAATGTTCCGATTTATTTATTGGTGTGAATTTTAGCGATTTGAGTTCTTCCCCTTCTTGTATTTTAGCCTCTGTGGGAAAGAGACTGGCGTAACCTTTTGTTCCGTAGATGCGGGTTGCTGCTTCTGGTCCATCTGCGTATGAATGCCACCATCCCGACTCAATAATCGAAGTGCTGTCATCAGACCAGTTGATGATCAATATTCCATTATCATCTACATCATATTTACCAAACCGGGTATCGATTCGGGCATACACAGAAACGGGTCGAGGATCTCCTAGGAGATAGCGACAGGTGTCAATGGCATGTACTCCCATATCAATTAGAGCTCCACCACCAGCCAATTGATGCGAAACAAACCAACCGGAGGGGCCCCAGTTCTGATGAATACCGTAACCCTTGGTTTTAAAAATGCTACCTATTGCTCCGGAATTAATCAAATGTTTTATTTGATCAACTTCCTCATCAAATCTCCACATATGACCAACCATGACGATTCGGTTATTCGATTCGGCATTTTCCTGAATTATTTTGCATTCATCGGTATTCATTGCCATGGGTTTTTCCAGAAAGACATCTTTTCCCATTTTTAAAGCGGCATTAGCAAATGGAGCATGAAATTTATTCGGAGTGGCAATGATGACCGCGTCGATGTCCGGACGTTTTAATATTTCTTCGAATGTTAGAATTTCGGAAATATTAAATTCGGCCATTAATGCACTTAGCTTTTCGTGATTGGTACCCGATAAGGCGATATTGACTTCTGGTATTTTTTCTAAGGCGCGGATATGATATCTGGAAATGTAACCACCACCGATCACCGCAATGTTTTTTTTGTGCATATCTACTACATCTTGGTCCGGAGTATTATCCATTATTCAATTTCACATTCAGATAGAACATCGGCTTGTTCATATATTTTTCCAATAGCCGTGGCAATAAGATCCATTTCCGATTGATCTCCCATGAGTATTTTATGATGAAAACAGATAGCATTTTGATGGAAGATCTTTTCGCATATTGGTAGTGAATAGTTCTCTGGGTTGATTTTTTCCCAATATTGATCATTTAGATGATGCCGTGAGGGTTTTGTGTGCGGTTGGTATAAGTCACATTGGTTAAGCGGTGTATAACATGAATCTACCTGCACTCCCAGTTCTGCTTCAAGTGCTTTTCGGAAGATCGAAACCGGTAAATCCCGGAAATGTTCTTGCTCATATCTAAAGGCAAAATTAAAATAAGACTCTTTTGTTTCTTTCGGATCCCGGTACATTGGCTGTATTCCATTAAGTTCGGAAAGTAGCTTATTTAGATAAATGCCATTTTTATCTCTCTTCTCATTCTGCGATGGTAAGCGTTGAAGGCCTTCCAATAGAATGGCCGCTTGAAATTCAGTGATACGATAATTGCCGGATTGAATAAAATTACCTTCATCTTCATATTGACCGGCACCTTTGTCCGCCTGGTCATTCAACGAGTGCTCAGGCCTTCTACCGCAATTGCGCAGTGCATCCAGTTTTTCCGCGAGTTGGTGGTCATTGGTCGTGATTGCTCCTCCTTCACCCGAAGTGAGAATCTTGGACAGTTGAAAACTAAAACTACCCGCAATACCGATTGAGCCGGCTTTCTGGCCATTCCACTCTCCACCGTGTTTGTGTGCGCAATCTTCAATGACAAAGAGTTGATGTTTGCGTGCGAGTTCGAGAATGCGATCCATGTTGGCAAAACTGCCGTACAAGTGCACGGGAATGATCGCCCGTGTCCTCGGTGTAATCGCTGCTTCTATCTGTTGTGGATCTATGCACCAATTGCTTTCCAGTACATCTACCAAAACCGGTGTAGCATTTACATCAATGACGGCAGCAGCAGTGGCTTGCCAGGTGAGACCAGGTACGATGACTTCATCTCCCCATCCAATGCCCAGCGCCTCAAGAATTAATTGCAAAGTCACGGTACCATTTACGCAGGAGATGGTATGCTTGCAGCCAATGTACTCGGAAAATCGGTGGTTAAACTCAGTTTCAAAGGGGCCATTGTAAGACCAGATTCCACTATGCAAGACCTGCAATAATGCATCAGCCTCATGTTGATCCCATACAGGCCATTTTGGCCAGGGGTTTAACTTAGTATCCCGAACCGGAATTCCTCCCAAAATTGCCAGTTTAGATGTGCTCATTCGATTAATTCATTTCTGTTTAAAAGTACGATGATCATTACAACAACATTTCCGGTTTCTTCACCAAAATATTTACTATTCTGATTCCAATTACACCATTAGGTATTCAGAATCTTTGCATGCTTAGCGGTATTATATCCTCTTGCCGTAACCATCAGATGTTCATTCAAATATTCATTAGGCACATCTAGCGTGACGACCCGTTGTTCAAAAGGTGGTAGGCTAATGTAATTGTCGCTCCAAAGAATTGGTAAAACTAGTTGATTATCTTTTGAATAGATTTTCAGTTCTATAAAAAATGCCAAATGGGGAGAAGTATTTAGAATAGTCACGTTATGTGTTCCTGGAATTTCGGTTTGGGTTTTGACTAGAAGATTTGCTTTAGGCAGGTCGTTGATTCCGGTAAGATCTGCATATTGTTTGGTAGGTGTATAAAAAGACCAGGACCCGGCAATGGCTTCATAATCCATGATATCCTCTTTCGCGGATAACCAATAAAAATTATCATCGATTAGTTGATCGGCTTGATCAAATAATTGAAGTAGTAGAAATTCCATAGGATTATTTAAATCCATCCATGGGGCATCCAAAATTTTTATTTGCGTTTGTTTTTCGATATCTATGAATCCCTTATCAACGGCTATGACATCAGAATTTAGATTATATCGTTTTATGGAATATTTGAGACCCGTGGCATCCTTTGGAAGTTCATTAATTAAATGAATGGAAGATGACCCATAATGATATAAAAGATGAAGGGGGGCGCATGCTTTTCTAGTCGCAAAGTAGGCAGCATTCGGCATGAGATAACTGTCATAAAGTTGCCAGTACATTTCCGGGAATGCTGAATTTAGCATCCATTGGATGACTCCTGTTGATACCGGATGGTTTACCAGAAAGGATTCAAACATCGGTCGCATCAATTCATAATTGAGTACCTGACATTTGCGTGCGAAGTCATTTACATCCACTGGTTTGCCATATCGATTTTTTATGGCGTCTACGGTACGATTCAAATGGCCGAATTCGTTCAGGCCACAGTGAAAATTCCAGAC
>JAGQWV010000352.1 GCA_020437045.1 Saprospiraceae bacterium
TGCCCTTATCATCCTTGATCACTTTTCCTTTTTCCGTGTTCGGGTCATGTTCGAACACTAAATTCCAACTATTTTCACGGGCTTCATCCAGAAGTCTGATCTTCTCTTCCAACGTGATCATGGGTTTCATATCATAAGCCATGATGTAGGGTAGAGGTATGTGCCATGCTGAAGGAATTAAGTCGGCGCAAAATACGGTTTTTTCATTGGCTTGATCAATGATAAGAATCATCTGCGCGGTAGTATGACCCTCAACAAAACGTACTTTAATACCTGGAAGCCATTCGACATCATCGGTTTGGTAATCGATAAATTGCAGAATCTTTTGTTCTTTAAGGGGGACAAAATTTTCCTTGAGGAAACTTGCTTTCTCTCGGGCATTGGGATCATAGGCATAGTTGTAATGCACCTCGTTTGACCAATAGGTTGCATTAGGGAATGTCGGTTGAATCTTATCATTCCTATATTCTAAAGCACCCCCGACATGATCAAAGTGAAAGTGGGTAATGAATACATCGGTGATCTCTTCGGGTTGGATCCCCTTTTGTGATAGTGAATCCTCCAACTCCATTCCATGTGGATAAAAGTGCGACCGAAATTTTTCTCCTTGCTTAAAGCCTATTCCACAGTCGACGAGAATCTTGCGATCTCCGGTTTCGATGAGAAGACTTCGCATGGTCCATGGGCACATATTTTCATCATCTGACGGATTTAACCGGTTCCAGATTCGTTTTGGTACGACACCAAACATGGCTCCTCCATCTAGCATAAAACGACCGGCTTCGACCGAAGTAATTTTTATCATGAGAATCCGATGCGTTTTGATGAAGTCTTAAGATTCCGTTTAATATCTGCCATTTTTAAGGCGGTTATGGCGGCTTCTATTCCTTTGTTTCCGTGCTTGCCTCCTGCGCGATCCAGTGCCTGCTCTTTATCATTAGTGGTAAGCAATCCAAAGATAAAAGGTTTTGCTCGCATAATTCCTAGCTGCATTAATCCATTAGCAACCGCTTGATTAATATATTCATCATGTTTTGTATCACCCTTAATGACACATCCCAACGCAATGACAGCATCCAGATTGTGCCGGTCGTCTAGAATCCTGCAACCGGAGGGGAGTTCAAAAGATCCGGGAACATACATCTCAAAGATGTTTTCTTCCTTAATCCCTTCCTGGACTAATGTGTCTTTACAACCCTTCTTGAGAGAAGAGGTAATTTCATCATTCCATTCAGAAATGACCATACCAATTTTCAATTCTTCAGGTTTTGCTACCGCTTTGGCCTGATATTCTGATAAATTTTGATCTTTTGTACTCATTTGCTTAAGTGTCTAAGCATAAAATAAAAAAGCCCATAGGAAAGTTCTACAGGCTTCATATAATTTTTTTCTAAAGAAACATTAGTTGCTGGCCGCCTCTGCCCTTTGGATAAATTTGTCGATATTAAATCCATCCTGACTTTTGGCGTAATCATCCTTAATCTGTTGAAAAACTTTAACGGCAGCAGCATTATCACCCTGCTTTTCGTACAGTAATCCAAGCTTTTTCAGATAGTAGGGCGTCAGGAAGTCATTATCTCCTGCCTGTGCCGCTTTTTTATATTCTCTTTCTGCGTCTTCAAACTGATTTAGTTCTGAATAGGCATCTCCCATGGCACCGTGTTTCATGATCGGAGTTATTTCACCAGCAGGACTAAAATCCTGGAGATAGCTAATCGCTGCCTCAAATTTACCCAAGTGAAGATAGCAGATGCCGGCATAGTAGTTTGCCAGGTTGGCGACATCAGTACCTTTGTATGAATCGATGATGTCCAGAAAGCCGCTATAACCTCCACCTGGATTTAATAGGGCTAATTCAAATGAATCTCGCTGAAACTGTAATTCCGCTTGAAAAATCTGCTCGGCAGCTTCTTTTTCTTTTGGTGCCTTATATAGGTACTTGTAGGCAAAATAACCGCCAATAATGAGAGCTATCGCACCTAATACGCCCAGGATCGGCTTCTGATTTCGTTCAAAAAAGTCCTCGGCATGTTCTTTTACCTCCACAATATCGACCAGGGTTTCCTGCTCTTCTCTTCTAGTTTTTCTCCTTTGTGCCATACGGTTTTAGAAAATTTGTGCAAAGATAATTTTAGTTTATAAGAAAAAAAGTATATGATTGAAAAATCACTCTTTCACCTAAGTGTCTTACCTATTATTACGATAACCCTAACTGAAAATGTTTCTGCTGAGTGCGATCCTGCCTATAATAATGATCAATCAGGCAACAGATATATAATCTCAAACGCTGAAGGGAAAATCTTTCTGTGTAAAATTATCGGTATAAAGTTCTGATGGATCCGGATATTCGGAAGCCTCTGCAAACGCTACTGATTCCTCAACGATCTTCTTCACTTTATCCTTGATCTTTTTGATTTCTGCCTCAGTGGCAATTTTTTCGTCAATCAATTTCTTTTCCAGCATTTTAACCGGATCCCTTTCCTGATACTCATGCAATTCTTCTTTCGATCTGTACTTGGCAGGATCTGACACAGAATGCCCTTTATAACGATAGGTATTCAGTTCCAGAAAGTAAGGACCCTTGCCGGCACGGATGTGTTTGGCAGCCTTTTCCAGAGCCAGGTGGACTTCTTCCGGATCCATCGCGTCTACGGGTTCTGAGGGTATGTCGAATGCCATTCCAATCTTATAGATCTCAGTGACATTACTTGTCCTCTTTACTGAGGTGCCCATTGCATAGTGATTGTTTTCACAAATATATAGCGCAGGAAGTTTCCAGGTGGCCGCCATATTCAATGATTCGAAAAGGGCTCCCTGCCTGGCCGCTCCATCACCAAACATAGTGACACACAATAAATCTGTGCCACGGTATTTCTCGGCAAATGCGATACCTGTACCGATAGGAATTTGTGCTCCAACAATTCCATTGCCCCCAAAGTACCGATGGTCGCGGCTAAAGAAATGCATCGACCCACCTTTACCTTTTACGACTCCCGTCTCTTTGCCAAATAACTCGGCCATACATGCTTTTGGATCTAATCCCCGAGCAAGGGCAATCCCATGTTGTCGATAGGCAGTAACAATAGCATCCTCTGGTCGAATGGCCGTAAGAAGACCGGCTGCAATAGCTTCCTGGCCAATATATACATGGCAAAATCCACGCACCTTATTTTGGCCATATGCCATCAGGGTCCTCTCTTCAAACCTCCTGATCAGCAACATGATGTCATACCACTTTAAATAGGTCTCCTTACTAAATTTGGCTTTTGGTTTCTCTGCTACTTTTCCCATCGATATTAATGTAGATGTATCAAAATTTAGGTGCTGCAAAGGTAATTATAATTCCCATCATTAGGATCATTTCTACCTCAGGAGTTAATTTGCCGTGCATGTAACATTAAAGTTTCGATTCTAGACATCAGTTGTATTAGTGATCTATATATGATAGACAAGTATAATGTATAGAGACGCTGCACAATTTTTCTGGTCAATATCAGTTTTCTAATTAATACCGATGGATACCCTTCACTGCAATACTAGCCAACAGTAGTACAGACTTAGCAGACTTCATTTATATCAAAATTTTTTTTAACCCTTACAATATTGATATGATGAGATCTATTTATGTAATGAACAGGAAGCTACTACTGCTTTTCTGTGTTTTAACGATTTCTTTTTTCAACGCACACGCCCAGTGTGAAAAAGTCACTAACCTTGGTGTTTCGGATGTTGACGATCAGTCCGCTTTATTGATTTGGACATCTTCAGACGATGGTGTTAACTATGAAGTGCAAATCAAGAGTAAAGGCCGTACGCCAAAATTTAATACTACGGTGACAGTTTCACAACCCAATTACGAAGTGACGGATCTAGTACCAGGAAGCGAATACCGGTTTCGGGTGCGTAAAATTTGTCCCGGTGGAAGTTCCAGCGGATCAACGAAGTGGTTCGTTTTTGAGACTACTGGCATGAGCCCTGATGAAGACTGCCCAAAAGCAAGTGACTTGCAGGTAGTCAATGCAACCATGACCACGGCAACGTTATCATGGGCTGGTTCAATATACTCTACTCATTATGAAGTGGAGGTTAGAAGCCAAGGTTCAACACCTGTTTACTTTTTCGCGAAAAGTCTGATCGATACAAGTATTACCATTTTTGGCCTTGATCCGTTGGGTAAGTATCATTTCAGAGTGAGGTCAACTTGTATAAACTCAGCTGTCAGTGGATCTGCAGCCTGGCATGACTTTACCCCGGGAGAGAGCTCGGAAGAAGAGACTTGTCCCTTTGTCGAAGATTTGCATGCCGACTCAATTACGGCGACTTCGGTACTGATGGTTTGGAGCACAGCTGATGCCAATAGTATTTATGAGTTAACGATTGAAGATGATCAGGCAAACGTTCTGACTTATGCTCCTGCCACATCACCGCAGTTTGTTCAGGGATTAACGCCTGGTACCGAATATTCTGCCTCTATCGTCTCACACTGCGAAAATGGAATTCCATCACAAGTGGACATAACATTCAGGACAGATGCAGAAATGTCGGACTCCTGCGAAGCTCCTTCCAATCTCGAAGCGACGGAGCAAGATTCAGTTCACTTTTTTTTGATGTGGGAATCACTGGTCGGAGCTGAATCTTACGATCTTCAGATTGGAGATTTGGATAGTCTATCCAGCATCCTGGTCGATACGACGATTCTGGATACTACGTACATTTTTCAGCCAACAGATAGCAGTGGTAGTTACACCTTCAGAGTGAGAACGCATTGCGCAGATTCAGGACTTAGTGACTGGTCAGATTATCGGTTCTTTCCTACCTCTATAGATAGTAGTGTGTTGGCTTGTGAGAGCCCGGTTGACCTTACGGTTGATACGGTGATTGGCAATAATGTATTTTTAAGTTGGACGGCCTCTGGAACAGATACCTACGAGATTCAACTTGATCATGGAGGTCAAGTGCAGAAGGAAATTGTCATAACCGATGCGGTGGATATTACCTACGCAATTGCCGGACTGACTCCTCAGGAGAATTATAACGGTCGTATAAAAGCTATATGTGGCAGAGATCAGGAAGGTACGTTGTCTGCAGTAGTTTCTTTTAGCACCGGTGATGAAATGAGTATTTGTCTTCCCGTCAGTGGTTTATCGGCAGAGAGAATTGATGATCACAGTGCACGCCTACTTTGGAATGCATTTGATACCGCTACATATGTTGTGGAAGTCAAAGTGGCGGCTCCTTCTTCCGGCAGTTCATTGATTCTCCCAGCAGTCGAACCCGGACTATTAGTTGGAGGTCTAGACCCTGCAAAGGACTATCAATTCAGGGTTCAAACGATTTGTTCCACATCTGACTCGTCATTTTATTCGAATTGGGTGGCTTTTAGTACGATGGATACCTTACAAGATGTATGCCTTGCACCGACAAATATTCAATTAGATTCTGTTTCTTCAACCGAAGCCTGGTTATCATGGCAAGGCATTGACACGCTGGAATATCGAATTTTGTTGCGAGACCGTGACACCCTGGTTCCTTATGATGAATATTTATCGGATGAATATTTCATATACTTGGATAGTTTGATGCCTGAGACAGAATATGAAGTCTATGTACAGACGCTATGCGGTATGGAGGAAAGTCCTCTGTCAGATGTCTTCTATTTTACCACGTTGATGGATGGTGATACTCTCCCAGACAGCCTTTGTATGAGTCCAGTTGATTTTAGATTAGATTCCGTCAGCACTGATGAAGCTTGGGTATCCTGGACGGGCTTGGATAGTCAACTGTTCGAGATTACGGTTATTGGTCCTGATTTTGAATATTCGGAAATCGTGAGTGAATCAATGATTTGGCTAAAAAATCTACCAGAAGATTCAGAATTTGAATTATCGGCACGATCTATTTGCGGTGAAAATGATACCAGTGAACTTTCAGAGATTTTTGTTTTTCAGACCCTGGCTCCCCTGGTGGAACCTGAAGATAGCTGTAGGGTTCCGGTGGCGGAGATTATATCTATGACCGACTTAACGGCACTTGGATCCTGGACGTCATCTTCATCGGGAGCATTTTATCTAATTGAGGTGGAGAATATAGGGCTTACTCCCAACTATCGCCTGATCACCACCAGCAGGGATACTGCATACCTTTTTGAAGATCTGGTACCAGGAGGAACCTATCAGTGGAAAGTCGCGGCTTTCTGTCCGGATGGTACGTATAGTGATTGCACTCCATGGATGGTCTTCGAAACCACTGGTGAAGTAAATTGCGAAGCACCGGAAGGATTAGCTGTCTCACAACTGACAAATCAGGGAGCGTTGCTTACCTGGAATGCAACTCCATCAGGAATTGACTACGAGGTTGAAATTCAAAGTTTGGATACTACTCCTTTTTATGGTATGACTAATATTGTCATCACCAATCAACTGAACGTTGATGATCTGGTCCCTGGTGGCACGTATCAATTTAAGGTAAACGTCCAATGTCTGGATGGCACGATAAGTGAAGATTCAGACTGGTTTACCTTCAGCACATTGACGGGGGTAGATACGGGGCTTATTGCCTCGAATATCTCCAGGTCAGCACATTTGGTATATCCAAATCCTGCCCGGCAAATAATGAACGTACATATGCCCGAAGAACTGGAGAATAGTCCGGCGACCATCGAATTGACAGACATGATCGGTCGAAAAGTATTTAGCATGACACAAGACGAAGTCCTTCATGGATCTGAAATCCAAATTGAAGTGACAGATCTACGCGAAGGAATTTATCAGCTCTCCGTAAGATCAAATGAGCAACATTTTCATGAGTTAGTACTCATCACTAGGTAGTAGTACAATAATTCGTCAAAATTTGATTGAATGGCTGCCTTCGGGTGGCCATTTTTTGTTTTATTTAGACCATAGCCAATGTTTAGCTATGCCTTGTCATTTTTAAAAGTATCAAAATCCGGAAATGAGAATAACCACAAATCTTCATGTCATTATCAGTTGCTTCCTCTTTCTGTTGATCATGAGTGAGGGAGTAAATGCGCAGATGCAGGTGAGTCCAGAAGGTTTGACTTGTGAATACTTGAGACAACCGGGTGATGCTGTCATTACGGATTCCATTCCAAAATTTAGCTGGATTTTTCCTCGAGAGGGAAGGTCTCAGCAAGCGTATCGCATTTTGGTGTCTTCAAATCTTTGGACTCTAAAGGAGGGTCATGCTGATCTTTGGGATAGTGGTATCATAAAATCTTCATCTTCTATCAATATTAAGTACAACGGTAAAAGCCTGATAAGTAATCAATCTTTTTGGTGGAAAGTGAAAGTATGGACCACAGATGCAGATTCCAGCTACTATTCAGATGCACAAATGGTCAATTTAGGTGACCTCTTCCGAAAAAATTTGGATTATCCCGGGCAAAGCAGATGGATTGAGGTTGCCGCAGATCAATGGGTTTCAGAAGACCGGCAGTGTGCCCATTTTTCGACCATAGGTCCTGATACGATGTTAAAAAATTCAGAGGGAAATTATTTTGTTCAATTTCCCAGGGCAGCTTTTGGTACGTTGGCTTTCACCGCCTTTGCTAAAGATGCACAGAAGATAAAGGTTTTTCTCGGTGAGCGGAATTTGGGAGAGGAAGTCCATAAGGATCCCGGTGTTTCAAATATTGGGTTTGTAGAATTAGAGATGAATTTGGAGAAGGGATTACATTCCTATGTGGTGAGACTTCCGGATAGACCGAAATCGCACTATCTGCATTCACAGAAATTGGCAGAGCACTATCCCGAGGTTATTCCATTTCGATTCGCAGAGTTAATTTTTGAT
The DNA here is from genome assembly GCA_020437045.1 of Saprospiraceae bacterium. GTDB lineage: Bacteria > Bacteroidota > Bacteroidia > Chitinophagales > Saprospiraceae > JABDMH01. The sequence continues at coordinate 7,810 of JAGQWV010000352.1, forward strand.
CAGCAGATCGTTGAAGTATTATCAGTAGAACAGAAAGCCTTATTCTACTATTTTGATGATGATGCTTCGCGATTTATCTGCTCAGATGATCGGCTTCAACGTATATGGGACCTTTGTAAATATACCTTAAAAGCTACACCGTTTTTAGGAGTATATGCGGATGGTAACCGTGAACGTATGCCCTATGAGGCAGATGCTTATATTCAGCAACTCGGCCATTATTCGGTAGACCGGGAATATGCAATAGGCAGGTATACGCTCAATTTTCTTTTTGATCATGCTTCATGGCCCACGGAATGGCAAATGCACACGGTATTGATGGCCTGGCAACATTATATGTATACAGGCGACCTGGATTTATTTGTTTCCCGATATGACGATCTCAAACGTAAATCCCTTTACCAGTTGGCTGAATCCAATGGTTTGATTAGTACTCGTTTAGGGAAGAAAACAAGAGCATTTCTCGATAGCCTTAATTTTCCGGGAAAAGAAGATCAATTCCGCGATATTGTCGATTGGCCACAAGGTCCTCCACCAGGTAAAGAGGCTCAGAACAATCAAAGTCCTGTACCGGGAGGAGAAACAGATGGATATGTTTTTACGGACTTCAATACGGTGGTGAATGCCTATCATAATCGCTGTCTGGTCATTATGTCTGAAATTGCTGGATTGGTGGGTAAAACCGAGGATGCGCAATTTTTCCGAAAGCAAGCAGATAAACACAAGCAGGCGTTTTTAGAAACATTTTTTGATGCCGAATCTGGTCTTTTTCGCGATGGAGATGCAACGCAACATTCGAGCCTTCATGCCAATATGTTTGCTCTGGTATTTGACCTGGTTCCAGAAGGTGGAATCGATCGTGTTGTCGCATTTATTAAGAGCCGGGGAATGGCCTGTAGTGTGTATGGGGCCCAATTTCTCTTGGAGGCTCTATTCAATGCCGG
>JAGQWV010000353.1 GCA_020437045.1 Saprospiraceae bacterium
ATCTTTTCTTTCCGGAAAAGCGTCCATTTTTCCTGGAAAATGCCGGCCAATTTAGTGTTGGGAGCCCGGGTGAGGTCGACTTATTTTTTAGCCGGCGTATTGGTATTGGTGATGAAGGGCAAGTTGTACCCATCATTGGCGGGGCCCGGGTTTCTGGTAAGGTCAATAACACCAACCTAGGCTTTTTGTCTATGTTTACCCAATCAGTGGATGAATTCGATATCCAATCGAATAATTTCACCGTCGCCCGGGTCAATCATGAATTCGCGGCAAAGCGGTCCGGGATTGGTGGAATATTCATTAATCGACAAGGTCTCGGTAATATTGAAGACGATTATAACCGAACATTTGCTCTTGATGGCAAAATTGGTCTGGGCCAGAAGGCAAGAATATCCGGCTTTTTGGCCAAAACCAGTACAGCTGACATCACTAGTAATGATCATTCGTTAAAATTGCAATCGAACTATGACTGGAATGGATGGAGTCTGATGGCTGGATATACCGAAGTGGGTGAAGGTTTCAATCCAGAAGTTGGTTTTCTGCTCCGATCCGCATATCGGAAACCCGAATTCCGGGTCCTATATCAATGGCGGATGAATGGGAAATTTGGACTACTTGAACTGCGACCTCATGTTTCATATCGCAGTTATTGGACGTTCAATGGTTTTCAGGAAACAAAATATCTTCATATTGATAATCATTGGGAATGGGAAAATGGATTGGAGATACATACCGGAATGAACATTACCACAGAAGGTGTGCTCGCCCCTTTTGAAATCTCACCTGGTGTTATTGTTGCTCCTGGAACCTATGAACATTCAGAGGCCCAACTCGTTCTAATGACAAATGCCAGCAAGGGCATTTCTATCAGTACCCGGCATATTTTAGGAGGTTTCTTCGGCGGCAAAAGATATGCGAACAGTGCTACAGTCAAACTCCGATTTGGCGACCGGTTTAATTCCGAATTTATTTTAAGTCATAACGACATTCGTCTACCAGAAGGTAATTTCATCGCTAAGCTTTTCGGAACCCGTTTATCTTATTCTTTTACTCCTCGGATCTATACGCAAAGTCTCATTCAATTTAATAGCGTCAGCGACTTATGGTCTGCAAATATTCGTTTCGGCTGGTTACAACAAGCAAATTCAGGCCTTTTCCTGGTTTACAATGAACTTCGAAATAGTGCTACAGTTTTAAATAGAAGTCTAACCTTAAAATATTCATATCTGATAGACGTAATCAAATAGATCTTCCTTGAACCAGAACATAATTTAGTTCTTTTGTAGTAGAAACTTGACAAGCCTATCATGCAAAAAATCATCCTGATCATCTGCATCATCTTAAGTATTTTACCCGGTATTGCGCAGGTCCCAACCATCCAGGATTGTCTGGGTGCCATTCCAATCTGTACAGAAGTTTACGAAGAAATGAACGCACCACGCGGATCCGGCAACTATGCTAATGAGATACATGGGATCAATGATGGCGGGATTGTATGTATGGATGATGAGCGAAATAGCATATGGTATACTTTCACCGTCAATAAAGAAGGTGATTTTGGATTTGTGCTGACTCCCAACGATTCCCAGGACGATTATGATTGGGCTCTCTTTGACATCACGAAAGCCAATTGTTCAGATATTTACTCGGATCGAAGTCTGCTTGTAAGTTGCAATGCAGCTGGAGGAGAAAGTTGCAATGGTATCACCGGTGCAGATGGTAAGTCTATGTTCAACAATCAAGGTGGAGGATGTGGCTTTAATCCTCCGGATGGAAGTATTGGCTATAGTGCCAGAAATGCACTTGTACCAGTAAAGAAGGGAAACACTTATGTCTTACTGGTCAGTAATTGGACCGGTTCGACCAATGGATATAAGATCGATTTTAGCCCATCGGGCGATCTGGGAATTTTTGATACCGAAGCGCCGGTCATTGCCGATATGGAGACTCCAAAGGATTGCCAGATTAATTTTATGAATATCCGATTCTCCGAAAACATACAGCTATCAAGCATTCTTCCGGAAAATTTCGTTCTCCATGGACCTAATGAGAATCATGCGGTCATCCTACATTCTGAAGTACTTTCCGTAAATGGTACCTACGACAAGAATTTTCGACTTTTGTTTGATCCCCCTCTATCTGAACCCGGTGATTATCGATTAGAAATACGCGTGGATGGTCTTTCGGATATACTCGATCTTTGCGGAAATGCTTTACAGTCAACTGAAGATATAGTCTTCCTCATCGATGAAACCCCCTTGCTCCCCCCATTTGATCCCATTGACTCTGTGTTATGCCTGGGCAGTAGTTTGCTCCTCGATGTATCAAATCCTAGAGCAGACTCGTATTTATGGCCAGACAGCTCGACCATGCCGACTTTTGCCATTTCAAAAACGGGAACCTACAAAGTACTGCTGCAAAATAAATGCGGTTCGGTGGAAGGCGTAGTGCGGGCCGAGTTTGTGAACTGTGACTCGTGTCATATTTACATTCCCAATGCCATATCTCCCAATGGAGACGGAGTAAATGACTTTTTAGAAGTATTTTCGGACTGTCACTTGCAAGATTTTTCCATTTCCATTTTTAATCGCTGGGGTGCGATGGTCCATCAATCTTCAGATCAAACTAATTGCTGGAATGGACGGATAAATCATCAGACCCTTGCTAACGAAACATTTGCCTATATCATTCAATACAAAGTGCAGGAATTGGGTAAAATATTCTATCAAAGGGTAACTGGTACTTTCACTACGATCAAATAACTTTCTGAACTTTGAAAATTGCAGAATATTTAACGCAAATATCACGGAACTTCTAACTTTGAAGCATTGGATAAATTCCAAAGTTTTAAAAATGTATCCTATAATTCGATTGCTCACTTCCACCTCGTTCTGCTGTCTTATTATTTTCAATCTATATTCTCAAGAATCCAAGAATTTGCAAGATACTTACCAACTGCAGATCAAAAGAACATCGGAAGCGATCGAAATTGATGGCGTGCTGGACGAAGAAATATGGAGTGTTACGGCAGTGGCTAGTGACTTTTGGCTATCTTTTCCCGTAGATGACCGCAGAGTGGAAAAAGAACTACAGACAGAAGTCAGGATGTGCTACGATGAGACCAATATTTACCTGGCAGCAATCTGCCATGGAGGAGGTCCATATGTCATTCAATCTCTCAAACGGGATAACATGCAATTTTGGAAAGGTGATGCCTTCGCGGTAGTCTTTGATCCTGTCAATGAAAAAACAGCCGGAGTTTACTTTGGTACTAACCCATCCAGTGTACAGACAGATGCTTTGGTAAGCGGTCAAACAGGTCGTCGAGGTAACACCCGTGGAAGTTCGGGCATAAATAATGCCTGGGATAACAAGTGGTATTGTAAATCCAAAACCTACACTAATTACTGGACGATAGAAATGGCTATTCCCTTTAAAGCCCTGCGATACGCGGAAAAGAATATTTGGGGTATCAATTTTATCCGGTCCGATTCAAAGTCTAACACTTATCACACCTGGTCTCCCGTACCAGTGCAATTCAGAGGTGTTGATTTGGGATACACTGGTGCGTTATTCTGGGATCAAAGTCCCGCCATCGCAAAAGGTAACATTGCCGTAATACCCTATGCACTAGCTTCTACTTACCGTGATTTTGAGACAGACGAGCCTATCGACAATGCCGCGAGAATAGGAGGTGATGCCAAAATTGCCGTAACCTCTTCACTCAATCTGGATTTGACTATAAATCCCGATTTTTCTCAAGTAGAAGTTGACGAACAAGTAACAAATTTAACAACAGTAAATATTCGCTTTCCTGAAAAGCGCTTGTTCTTTTTAGAGAACAATGACATATTTGAAGATTTTGGAATCCCTCCAATGCGACCGTTCTTTTCGAGACGAATCGGATTGGATGAAGATGGAAATACTATACCCATTCTCATGGGTGCCAGGCTTAGTGGAAATGTAAATAAAAGTCTGCGGATAGGGGTCATGAGTATGCAGACCAAGGATCAAGCAGATCTCGCAGCAGAAAACTACAGTTCTTTTGTCTTTCAGCAGAGAATTTTCGGACGTACCATTATTAAGGGCTTCTTCCATAATCGTCAGCAGTTTCATGATGGTGAATTTCTTACCGACGATTATAATCGAACGAGTTCTTTAGAATTTGACTACCGATCGATTGATGGAAAGTGGAGAAGTTTTGGAGGATATGGTAAATCATTTTCCAACGACCTTACCGGAGATAATTATTTCTATAACTCGGCCATCGGTTATGATGGTCGCCAGATCTCGGCATATACCAATCTGGCTGGAGTGGGATCCAATTACATTGCGGATATGGGTTTTATACCCAGATCCTATCACTATGATGCCGTACAGGACACATCGTTCAGACATGGATTTAATCATTGGTTTTCCCGTTTTGCCTATACTTTTTATCCCACTAATCATCCTAAAATCAACACGCATGAACTCGGCTTCCGTAATGTTCTCGATGCAACGGAAGGCGGAAAATTAATTAACAATGAATTTGAGATTAATTACACTGCACGATGGCAAAACTCAAGTATGTTTATGTTTCGATTTGCCAATTATGACGTCCAGCTATTGTATCCCTTTGCCTTTACCGATGAGGCTCTCCCTATAGGAAAGTATAACTATAAGTTTGCCGGTTTTGAATTTCAATCTGATCAACGGGAAATGCTGAGCTATCTCCTGGGAGTGGAGGCAGGTGAATTTTACAATGGCTACCGGACTCAATTTTCAACTACCTTACAATTAAGACTTCAGCCCTGGGGCAACTTCGGACTTACTTTTGTACAAAATGAATTAAGTTTACCAGATCCCTATGGAAAAGAAAGTCTAACACTTCTCGGACCAAAAGTCGAAATGAATTTTTCTACGGATTTATCTTGGACAACATTTATTCAATATAATACGCAAGACGATAATTTTAATGTCAATAGCCGGTTTCAGTGGAGGTTTCAACCGCTATCGGAAATATATCTGGTATTTACCGATAATCATTTTATTGAATTATGGGGCCCGAGAAACCGAGCACTGATACTGAAAGTAAATTATTGGTTGAATGTCTAAAATCTTACCATAAATATAAAAATGATTGATGATGATTAATAAGTTAATTTTATTTTTTGCCCTAATGACCGTTTCAACGCTATCTGCAAAAAAAATGGATTATTATTATTTGAAAGCTTATCATTTTTCAACAGATGAACAGGGAAACCGAATTCTAGACTACCTGGAAAATGCTTATGTACCGGCATTGCACGGTATGGGATACCAAGATATCGGTGTCTTTAGTTGGTTGGGCAATGACACCAGTGCTATGAAAAAAATATTTGTCCTCGTACCTACGGACGACATTACTAAATTACTAAAAGCCGAAGACGACCTGGCCAATCATGACATGCACCTTAAAAGTGGTATGGATTACTGGACTACTGCGCATGACAAACCTGCTTTTGACCGTATTGAATCAAGCATATTGGGAGCATTCCATCTCCATCCGAATTATGCAAAACCTAAATTGAAAGCACCGAAGAGCGAACGGGTCTACGAATTAAGAAGTTACGAAGGCGCCAGTGAAAAACTCTATCGAAAGAAAGTGGAAATGTTTAATGAGGGTGGCGAAATTGACATTTTTAAAGCACTCAATTTCAATGCCGTTTTTTATTCTAAAACGCTTGTTGGAGCTCATACACCGAATTTAATGTACATGACGACTTTTGAAAACATGGAAGATCGTGATGCCCATTGGGATGCATTCCGTAATGCTCCTGCCTGGAAGGAATTGTCAGCAAAGGAAGAATACAAAAATACCGTTTCGCATATTGACGTCTATCTTTGTAAACCAGCTGATTTTTCAGACATTTAAAATCTTAATGTGGGCATCGGAATAATTTATTTTTGATGCCCATTTTCTACTATTCTACCGGTTTTTGTAAAAATGTGAGCAGATCGGCAAACTGTTGCTGAGACATGACCCCTTCCAAACCTTCCGGCATCAAGGATAAACCCGTGGAATTGATACTTTTTATTTCATTTTTGGGAATGTTCTTTTCAATTCCTCCCATCATCTTTACAAACAAGGCTTCGTCGGTTTCCTGATCGATGATGCCACTTATTACCTGACCATCATTTAATTCGATGATATGATTTATATATTCCGAATTAGCACCAGCATTCGGATCTAAAATATCATGCATTAATGTTTCTTTACTTTTTCTACTGATTTCAGTTAAATCGGGTCCGACCACATTACCCAGAGATCCAAATCTATGACATGGAGTACACTGTAATTTAAATACTTCCTGACCAGCATTTACATCACCATTTATCTCCAGAGCCGGACGCATTTTTTCGATTGCTTCACTTCGCTGCACCACACCAGCGTCACTGAACAAAGATTCTGCTCTTTTACGAGTATTCTCATCTTTACTTCTAAGCAGTCGCCGTCTCCTTTCAAGATCAAAATTAAATTCACTCATATTTAATTTACCAGATTCCAAGCTGGCAAAAAGAAGATCGTGATTGTCTGGATTATAAATCAATAGATCGGTAATTCTTTTTCTGACCGTTGGACTCAGCGTACTCCACCGATTGATTAGGGTATCCAGCGTTCGCATTTCTTTAAACCCCTCCAAGACATCTAAGGCTGCTTCTTGCAGTTTCACCGGATTTCTTGTGTCAATCAGATGATATAAAGATTGCTCTACAACATCCAAAGGTGCAAAGGCTAATAATCTTGCTGCCATTATCTTTTGTGCTTCGGTCGCACTAGCATCTTTAATTAAATGCATAGCCTTATCTATATTCTTATTTATATCCTTTGTTTCGGGCAATTCCAAAGACTTTCTCAATTGCCATGAACCAGCTAGAACTGCTAGTGATCCCCGACCTTCCAAATCACTCAGCACCTGGGACCAGTCCCTTTTTGCCGATGCTGAAATTTTCAATCCTGATCGACCATATGCGGTCAAAATATCTTGAATGAGAGCATCATCGCTTTTAAACATTTTTATCAAGGCCAACATTTCACTTGAATTCTGCAGCTGTGTCAATCGACCTGCTACCATCTCCAGGATTACCTGTATTCCTTCCCTATCCAATTGGGTCGGTTTTTCAGAGAGGTACGTCGCAAGTGCTAATGGTTGATTCTTACAAGCAATCACACAGGCCATACGTACATATGGATCCTTGATATCCTCATTTAAAATTTCTGTCACAGCACCTAGGATTTCATTATTAAACAACTGTGGTAATGTGCTTAAACTCAGCGCCGTTTGCATCCTAACACGAGGCACCGCAGATTTTATTTTGGAAATTATTTTTCCTCTGATTTCAGCATTATCGGCGAGATATAATTCCGATAAAATGATGGCATGCCTTTGTACTTCGGTCGAAGAATCATCTAATGCTTTTAGGAGCACTGGCTGCAGGTCAGCTCCCATACCCTGTAACGTATAAAGGATCTGTATTTTTGAAGCAGCCATTTCACTACTGCCAAAAAGTTCGGTAAGTAAGTCAATACCATCCCATTTTTTTTCAAGAATTATCCTTTGTGCCGTAATTCGCTGCCATAAATTGGGATGTTGTAAAAGTTTGGCCCAGGCATTAATATCTTCGTCCGGTTCCTGCCAGGTAAATAAATTTTTTCCCTTCTCTGTAATCCTAAATATGCGCCCACGATTTTTACCAGCATCCAAATCCATATTAACTTCCAATTCATCCGGTATCCATTCCGGATGTTCGATCACTTTGCGGTACATGTCGACTATATAGAGCGCCCCATCAGGACCGACGGTAGAATTAACGGGACGAAAACTTCGATCTCTGGATGCAAGAAAATCAACTCCCTTTCTCGCCCTGGTGGCCATATTTACACTACCTTCTTCTCTCAGGACATCGCGATGAACAAGATTAAGTACGACATCATTGACAAAAATATTCCCCTCAAATTCGGGAGAATATGAACCACCTCCATAGTAAGTAATTCCACAAGCTCCAGAAAAATAGCCGGATTGCTCCGGATGGTTTACTCTCGTTTCTTGCTCGCCGATCGGGTATACTCGGGCTAACCCATTCTCTTCGTGATCGGAGATATTTAGCAACGTATTTCTCGGAATTAGATCCAAACCATTTATGTAGCGCTGAGGAAATACAGCCATATTTATATGATGTAAATTATGGGTGCCATAAAAATTTCCCCATTGATCCATCGCCAGTTCATAACCACCACTCGTTCGGTTACTTATTTCAAATTCATGGGTTTCCGGTCGGATTTGAAAATCATATCCGCTAATTTGAAAGGCATTATCGGCTTCCAACCATTTTGCTTCACCCCCATTACCCCCATTGGCTATATGGATCCAGTTATCCAATCCATAAGTTAAACCATTAAAGTTATGTTGAAGATTTCCGTTACTAAATCCATTCATAATGACCGAACGCTGATCTGAAACACCATCACCATCAGTATCAGCCACGAAAAGCAATTCTGGAGGAGCCGATACGAGAAAGCCATTTTTGTAAGACATGAACGACGATGCCTGAGCTAAGTTTTCTGCATAAACATATCTTTGGTCGTAGAGACCATCGTTATCACTGTCTACTAATTTGATGATACTACTCTGATCTATCCCTTTAGGATATCCAGGCATTTGTAAGACATAGGCATCTCCTTTAGCATCAAATTCAAGATCTACCGGATCAAAAATGAGTGGATCTGACGCTACTAATGAGATTTCAAAATCAGGATGAAGAACAAATTCATCGGAAGATTTTTCATTATTGCAAGAGCTCAAAATCAGCAAGGGCATAAAGCCAAGGAGTAGATAGTCTATCGTATTTCTGGTTTGATGCATAGTTATAATAGCATTTAGGATCGGTGAAATCCTTTTAAGCGAAAATATATATTCAATCCTCAGAAAAATAGCCTTTTTTTGAGACAGAATAGAGGACCTCGTAGAAAGGTTAGTAACTAACGGATGATTTGCCTCAAAAAAATGTCTATTTATTTTTTGCTTTTCAAGGAATGTGTGGCTACATCGAGTGCAGATCTAAAATCTTCAAAGATCTTATCTCGCTCCAGGATCTCATCAATTTTATTTCTTTCCAGTTCATCTCGTACTTCATGACTGACTCCCGACAACATTACGATAGTCCCTGTGCTCTGGAAAGAGCGGATGGTCTGTATCAAACTCCTATATCCGGTAGCATCGATAAAGGGTACATAGCGCATCCTGATAATTACGATACGGGGATGGTAATTGATGTGTGATAAAGCATCTTGAAAATGACGGGAAGCGCCAAAAAACAATGGACCATTTATTTCGTAAATAGTAATCTCCTTGGGTAGCCCTGGATAGTTTTCATCAAAAACTTTTTCTTCGGCGTCAAGCTCCGGTATTTCTTTGGAAATTGCATCAATCTGCAACGAGTCACTCATACGCTTCATAAAAAGTAAACTGGAAAGCACAATACCAATTTCAATAGCAATAATTAAATCAAAGACCACGGTAAAAAAGAACGTTGTCAATAAGATAATGATGTCTGTCTTATTTCCCTTGAGGATGGAAATGAAGTTTTTCCATTCACTCATATTATAAGCGACCACGACCAGAATTCCTGAGAGCGTGGCCAAAGGAATCAGTTTAGCAAGTGGAGCAAAAATCAGCATAATAAGAAGCAAAACAAAAGCATGTACCATCCCGGCAATCGGTGTCCTTCCTCCATTTTTAATATTTGTGGCAGTTCTGGCAATGGCACCTGTGGCAGGTATACCACCAAATAATGCAGAGAAAATATTTGCCACACCCTGGGCTACTAGCTCCATATTCGAGCGGTGTCGTGTTCCGATCATTCCATCAGCTACTACAGCACTAAGGAGAGATTCGATACCCCCCAGCAGTGCTATTGCCAGAGCTGGCTCAACCAACTGTCTTATTGTTTCAAAATCGACACTGGGTATTTTTGGCCATGCAATATGGCTGGGAATTTCACCAAATCGGGAGGCGATGGTTTCAACCGGTAAATGAAGGTATGATGCTAAAAAAGTTGTCAAGAGTATAGCGACAATAGAGCCGGGAACTCTATTAGTAATTCGGTTGAAAAAAACAGTAATCAGTACGGTACTCGCAGCTAATATGGTGGCTGTCCAGTTTATACCATTAAAGTGCGCAGAGTAGGTTATCCATTTTTCGAAAAAATTGGAAGGGACAGACTTGATGCCCAGTCCAAAAAAATCTCCTATTTGCGAACTAAATATAATTACTGCTATTCCAGCAGTAAAGCCGACCACCAAAGGATATGGTATATATTTCAGCCAATTTCCTAATTTCAGCAATCCCATACCGATGATGAGAAACCCTGCCATAAAAGTGGCAATGGTCAAACCACTAACACCGTATTTTTCAACAATCCCAAAAACGATGATAATGAAGGCACCTGTAGGTCCTCCAATCTGAACCCGGCTTCCACCCAATAAAGAAATAATGAATCCCGCTACAATAGCCGTTATCAAGCCTTTTTCAGGTGAAACTCCGGAAGCAATGGCAAAAGCAATGGCTAGCGGTAATGCAACTATACCAACGGTAATTCCAGCTAATGCATCTTTTGTGACCTGGGAAAGAGGTATACCTTGCCTGACCAGAGAAAAGAACTTGGGGATAAACTCACTCTTCATTTCATTATCAAAAACCGGCGCAAAACTAGATTAAATTACCGGATATTCAGTGATATAATTCACACGTAACCATGAAGGCCAAAGGTGTTAAACGAAACAATTTGTATTTTTCAGAATGGATAGAAACTGATTCACAGCATGATTAAAAAAATTACCCAGTGTTTACTGCTATCACTCATACCCTTTTGGAGTAATGCCCAATCGATTTTTACATTGGACGATATCATGGCATATCCTTTCCCTAATGAACTGGTTGTGGCTGAAAGTAGTGATAGAATTGCATTTGCAATTAATCACATTGGAAGGCGAAATATCTATGTCGCAGAGGCACCAAACTATCAGATCAGAAAAATTACGACATATGATACCGATTCCGGTCAAGAATTAAGTCAGGTTTCGATTTCCGCCGATGGTAAATGGATCGTATTTGTCCGGGGTGGTGATTTTGGTTCAAATTGGGATGATGCAAAACCAGTAAACCCAAATGCTTTGCCCATTCCCGAAAAGGTGTCCATTTGGTGTGTACCCTTCGCAGGTGGACCAACTTTCAAAATTGATGAAGGAATTTCACCTGTGATTAGTCCCAACAGCAAAGAGATCATTTATATCAAGAATAACATGGTTTTTTCTGCCAAATTGAGTGACCTGCCAAATCCTACAAAAATAGTTGATCCCAGAGGAAGGCCTGCTGATCTCCAATGGTCTCCCGACGGTTCAAAGTTTGCATTTGTTACCTTTCGGGGTGATCATTCTTTCATTGGATTGTACAGCGATTCACTCCATAATATTGAATGGGTAAATCCGGATTTCAACTTTGATTTTTCACCCAGATGGTCGCCGGATGGAAAGCATCTGGTATACGTGCGTCAATCGGGTGCAGGTGGTCAACCTGATTCTATTTTGGCCAGTGAACCAGATCCCTATACCATAGTGACCTATGATCTTGCAACTTCTGCAGCCAAAGAAATCTGGACTTCGCCAAACATTATGCGTGGTTCCCTACCTACTACCCATGGTGGTGTTAACCTTCATTGGGCCAAGAACTTTATCGTATTTCTATCTTACCAGGATGGTTGGCCTCATATGTACAGAATTGACACAGATGGAAGAAATCTAGTTTGTCTTACTCCGGGTGATTACATGTTGGAATATATTTCGCTGACACCTGATAGAACCAAAATTCTGGCTTCAGCTAATACCGGTCCTGACCCTTTCGATATCGACCGCAGACATATTTTGCAGGTAGATATTGAAAACGCTGATCTACATTTGGACACCAAAGGCGACGGTGTTGAGTGGTCACCTTACATGCTTCAGAATGGTGATCTATGTTATATAGGTGCTGATAGCAGGCAACCACCAGTGGTCACGATTCAACCAGGTGATGGAAGACCATCGAATAAGATCAGCAATACCCTCGTACCAGCAAATTTTCCTACAAAACAGCTGGTAATCCCCCAACAGGTGATATTCTCAGCTCCAGACGGTACTCCTATCCATGCAACATTATTTGATGCCAATAGCAATGTACCTGGACCGGCAGTCATCTATGTGCACGGAGGGCCTCCTCGACAAATGCTTCTGGGATGGCATTATTCTTCCTACTATAGTAATGCATATGCAATGAATCAATTTCTGGCTAGCTTGGGATTCAAAGTACTGGCGGTTAATTATAGATTGGGGATTGGATATGGATTTGAATTTCACCGACCACCTGATGGAGGTGTACGCGGGGCATCCGAGTATCAAGATATCAAGGCAGCAGGAGATTGGCTGGCAAAGCAAACATTTGTGACTGATAAAATCGGTATTTATGGAGGTTCATACGGAGGCTACCTGACAGCCATGGCCTTAGGAAGAAATTCAAATCTATTTGATGTGGGTGTGGATATACATGGAGTACACGACCGGACCATCAACCGCACATTATCTTATTTACATCCCGACAGATATGAGAGAGCACCCGATGCAGAACAATTCAGAAAGATAGCCTGGCAATCATCACCAATCAGTTCTGTGGATACCTGGACATCACCCGTCCTTATCATCCATGCCGACGATGATCGGAATGTTGCATTTAGTCAGAGTACGGATTTAGTCCAGAGGCTGAAGTCAAAGGATGTTGAAATGGAAACGCTTGTCATTGTAGACGATACCCATCACTTTATGAAATTTGAAAATCAAAAAACGGTAAACAAAGCTGCCGTTAACTTTTTGAAAAGACACCTTAATTAAGCTTAAGGTTTAAATGAAATTAGAGGAAGTTAAATGAAGTTGGAGGAAGCGATAAAATTGATCCAACCCGCTATCAGCCAGAGTGGGTCCGTTTGGGCAGATCTGGGAGCAGGCTCTGGAACATTTACCCTGGCACTCAATGAAATATTGGGCTTTGATGGAGTTATCTTTGCCGTGGATCTGCATTTAAATCTTTTGCGGGACCAGTTAAAAATTCAGTATACACGTTCCACCATCCATCTTTACGAGGAGAACTTTACACTACCAATGCCCTTTTTACCTTCATTAGATGGCATACTGTTAGCAAATTCCCTACACTATGTTAAGGAGCAAGAATCTTTTCTTGAACGAATTTCAAATACATACCTAAAACCAGGCGGCACTATTGTCTGTGTTGAATATGACCGGTTCGAAGCTGACCAATGGGTACCTTATCCGCTTCCACTACCCTATTTTGAACGCTTGGCCGCCAATATAGGACTAACACTACCCGAAGAAATCGGAAGAAAAAGATCCATTTATGGAAATCAGGAATTATATGCTGCCTATTGTCATCGCTGACTAAGATTAATTAAAGCTGTTTACTCTAGAAATAATATCTCCCGGGGTATGGCAAAGCTCCAGTCTTCTGCTCTGAATACACCAAAACCGCTGCTCTTGAAGTCCCAGATTGACCAGGCGATATTATTCTCCTCCAAAAGGCTTATTAGATCCTTAAACCAGGTATTTCGCGCTGCTTCAGATACATTAGGCAGACATCCAAATTCACCACAGTACAATTGTCTGTTTGTCGCTTTGGCCTTGACCAATGCTGGTTGCAACCTTTTCTCCAGGTAATTGCGATCCATATATTCATGCATATAATGTTCCAGTATACTCCTTAATTTAAGATCATATCCCACCGTATCATCCGGTGCGATGGGAATACCGGGATATTGCACCGGTCCGTTGTAATCCCGGATATTAGACCAGGAAGCTTTATAATGAGTGACAAGATGGGGAATATAAAAATGAAAACTCAGCACAATATTAGGATCATTTTCAGGTATTTTTAAGGTGGGAAAATAATCGACGTTTTGGAAGTGATTTGGACCTAAGAATATCACTCTCTTCGGTTCATG
>JAGQWV010000354.1 GCA_020437045.1 Saprospiraceae bacterium
TGTCTGAAGTATTTGGAACGTATCCCTGGTGGCGGACCAACCCGATTGAGGAGATTCTGCCTCAAATAGATCATTCACCATAATGTTTTTATCAAAACCATTATGAATATCATTATACAATCCGTGATGAATGGATACTACTCCACCACCATCATCGGCAAAAGTTACGATCGCATTCTGTAAATCAACAGATACAAAATCCGACCAGTGTTTATAAAAAAATAAGACGTCAAATGATTTCAGGTAATTTAAAATTTCAGTTTCGTTATTTAAATCAAATGGCGGATTATTTGAAATGTCAACATCCGAAACCACAAAATTGAAGTTGTCGTTAAATTCATTCGAATTAAAGAGTGCGACAAGATCGGTATAATCAGCAGGCAAGTTTGCGGCGTCATTGCCGTAATTACAAGGCACATCATTGTTTCGGTTTCCCGCACTGCAATTATCGGTATCGACGGCTCCGCCATGAATGATCAAGACCGAAACGGCAGTGGTTAATTCAGAAGTAAGGGGATAAGTTTCAATTACATTTGTAAGTGTTTTTGCGGCATGTACCACGGTCTGAGGATACCAGTCCCGTGTAGTGATGACCCTGAAAGTTCCGGCATCATTATCCATAAATGAATTACTGGGTGTGCCTATGACTACTTTGTCTTCAGACCGGAAATTGATATTTAAATCCATTAGGTTGGTGGCCGTTTCCGGTTCTGGATAGCCAGTGGCCATACTACCCTCCAGCAGGCTCAGACCTAAATTATCAAATCCGCTTCCTTCCGTATTCGGTACCCGCCAAAAAGCAGGAATACTGGCACCGTGACATTGACCCATAACTGGTTTGCCCAGCAGGAGGGCTTCGGTAGCCAGATCGTTCAATTTATGGGCAGCGGATTGTACCCGGCTGGCCGGTAGGGAAAGTTGGGAAGAATATTGCCCGTCTAACCGATACCGGACCACCCCCTTACCTCCAACGATGACCAGGGCTTTATAAGAGGCCATCGAGCTTATGCTTTGGATGGAATCTGTAATGTTGATGACTCCGGGGTCTGTGTTTAGCGCAGCATTCCAGGGACTCCCCACCATACTTTGATATTGACTCTCGAATGCGGAATAATTACTGCCGCTCAGTCCGTTTGCCTGCGCCGTGAGATTACCTCCGATCAGATAGGTATGAGCCATTCCGATATCTGCACTCCTCACGTCCACATAATATCCCATAGCTTCAAGCGCTTCACGCATCACGATGTACTCGCTGTAATAGGTACTGTCAAAACTGACAAACATCAATATAGAATCCTGTTGGCTGAAAGTAGGGGTAATGGTTGTGAATAGAAAGAGTCCGGACACAAGTAGTAGATACCGCATAAACATAGTCTTTGGTTGATTCTTCTGAATGCCTGTTTTTCAAACGGATCTGCTGTTCAGGTAATGCCACTATACTTTCAAAAACTATACCGTCATAGCCAGCACTATCCGCTTTAGAAATCCACCAGCATTTCATTAAAGAGATTCAGGCTTGTTTTTTCCATAAAAATGAAATCAATCTCATAACCATACTTTTAAACCCGCATTATATATTATCATTCGTAATGAGGGCTGAAAAGCCGATAAAATAGGGAGCTTTAGAAGGATCGGCATAGCACCGCCATGGTGATTCTGAAAACTCCAGTGTAACGCCTATTTTGAAGGCAGTTTAGTCCGTAATAGATTTTCTAATGCATAATGCGGGAATAATGCGTGTAATAAAAAGTACTGATTGTAAATGAAAATCTATCTCCTGCTCTTTGTCTTTGCCATAATATTCATCCATTGCCAGTCTGAGCGTTCCATCAAGCATCCGAATTCTCCGCCAAACATAATATTCATTATGACGGACGATCACTCGTATCAGACATTGAGCGCCTATGATGATCGCTTTATCCAAACTCCCAATTTAGACCGGATTGCTCATGAAGGAGCCATTTTCCGTAACAGTTTTGTCTCTAATTCGATTTGCGCTCCCAGCCGGGCTGTCATGCTGACGGGAAAGCATAGTCATATGAATGGTCATATAAATAATACCCTGACTTTTGATGGTAGTCAACCTACGTTCCCTAAGTATTTGCAAAAAGCCGGATACCAAACAGCATTAATTGGTAAATGGCATTTAAAATCCCTGCCCACCGGTTTCGATCACTTTGAAGTACTTCGTGGTCAGGGTGACTATTATAATACCCCATTTATTACCAAAGATGATACAATACCCTCCGAAGGTTATGTGACGGACGTGATTACAAACAAAAGTCTCGATTGGTTGACCGACAGAGACACCTCAAGACCGTTTTGTCTGCTGGTACATCATAAAGCAACGCACCGGGTATGGATGCCACCTCTGAAATACCTGGACTCTTTAGAAAACCATGAATTTGACTATCCGGAAACCTTATTTGATAATTATGTGGGACGGGAGGCTGCAGCCGCTCAGAAAATGAGTATCGACAAGGACATGGACCTGGTCTACGATTTAAAAATGTTGGATGAAGAAGGAGAAATAAAGACCAAATACAGAGAAATGTATGAGCGGGGAAGAATTAAAAATTTAAATGAAGAAGAGCGAAAAATTTGGGATGATCATTTCAAGCCGATTATTGAAGAATTCAAACAGGCTAAAAGAGCAGGTGCCGATTTAGTAAAGTGGAAATATCAACGTTATATGAGAGATTATATCCGTTGTCTGATGTCGGTTGATGATAATATTGGTCGTCTTTTGGACTATTTAGATCAAAATAATCTATCAGAAAACACCTTGGTTGTTTATACCTCCGACCAGGGTTTCTATATGGGTGAGCACGGATGGTTTGACAAACGCTTCATGTATGAAGAATCCATGCGCACTCCCCTGTTGATGCGCTATCCGGCAATCATTAAACCAAAATCAGAAATCACCGAGTTAGTGCAGAATATTGACTACGCACCAACATTTTTAGATCTTGCCGGTGTGCCCATTCCCAATGATATGCAAGGTCTTTCTCTTGTCCCATTGTTGAAGGGAGAAAATAGTCTTCCCGGCCGGGATGCTCTTTATTATCATTATTATGAATTTCCTAATGAACACATGGTAAAACGTCATTATGGCATTCGTACCGATCGATACAAATTAATACATTTTTATAATGATATTGACGATTGGGAATTCTATGACTTAAAGGAGGATCCTCAGGAAATGCATAATTTAATTGATGATTCCAATTACGAAAACACCATTGATAGTTTAAAATCGGAATTGGAAAAATTAAGAATTCACTATAAGGATGATTCCGATGATATAGCCGAAATTAAAAAATAAATAATCGAAATAAATCTATATGATTTGTTTGCTGGAATTCAATCTGGCGACCTTATCCCATTGAGCTAATTATCGCTAAAGTGGTTTTCTAACCAGGTTGTCCCATTCCATATAAGCTGAATCGTATCTCCCTCTGCAAAATTACGCGTGCCGGAAGTATTGACATGATTTAATGTCTGATTATCGAAAAGTTGCCAGGCACCACCTGTGCATTCCAGATAAAGTATTTGGCCCATTTTGATGCCATCAGAAAGCAACACCGTCCGATCTGATGGCACAAAGACATCTGCACTGATCCGCAGATAGCTGAAATATCCAACATTAACTAGCTGATCATCTATCGTGACAGTCAAACTACTGTCTCTGAATGCCAATGTCCCCATAATATTAACGACCCCACTTTGCTCCATTTCGATGGCTTTTGAACTTTCAAACAAGACCGATTGGCTATGTGACAAAGCATGGGCGACAATTAAAAACAGGATTAAAGGAGCTGTCCTGACAGCGATTTTTTGTGGTTTCATTTTTCTTGAGATTGATCTTCTTGAAGTTAGAGAAAAAAACAACCAGCTGTTGATAGTGATGCCAGAAATATTTTTGACGACTAGTGCAGCATTTCCGCAGT
>JAGQWV010000355.1 GCA_020437045.1 Saprospiraceae bacterium
ACGTGTTCTCGTGAGCATCCAGGTGTGGGATTGGCAGGCTATAACGGGATGCAATTCACAGGTGAATTCATGGACTCGAGAAAGTCCTCGTTATTAGGTAACTTTTTCGTAGGAAGGAGCCCATTCCCCTCCAGGGAGGGGAAGAAAAGGGGTGGGTAAAATTTAGCTATTGGCTGTTCGCTTTACGCCTTTCGCATTACGCTTTACGCTTTTCGCCTTTCGCTTGCATCGTAAACACGTAAGCACGTAAATACGTAAATACGTTCCCTGCCTTAGTCCTGATGCAGATCATCAATGACCTGTTGCTGGATGTCTTCACCGCCGTTGTAACTGTGCAGTTTAGCCTGGCATTTCTGGCAGGTGCCCAGGTGGATGAGCGCGCGACGGTAAGCCTCTTCGTTTTTACGCAGTTTGCCATGCAGCAGCGACCGGATGGTTTCATCAGAGAGGTGTTCTCGTTGAGCGAGCACCTCGACCACGATGCGGTAGATCGTGTAGAGCAGAAAAGCGGCAAGGACAAGAAAGAGAAGATTCATGCGATGAAGTTACGAAGAAAAAAGAGGAAGGAAGAGGTGTAGAACAAGTCGTATTAAGAAAACCTATGAGGAGCTGTCACTTTATGCAAAATCCAATTGAGAAATGAATGGGTTACCTTCTTGTAAGAGTTTCATAATTAAAAAAAATCTTATGAAACTCACATCTTTTTTGAAAACATTGGTCATTTCCATTCTGGCATGCACAAATATATTAGGACAGACATTTATAATTCCAAGACCTGTTAAATATCATACCCTTAAAGTCCGTGATATTGTCCAAGACCCCAAAATATCAAGTCTGATTCCTGCTGTTTATTCAATTTATGATTCCATAAAAAACGACGATGAGGAAATAAAACCAGATGACTACTTAAAAATAGGAGATAGTAGTTATTCGGCTAGAAATAAGGCATTCGATGTAGAAGGAAATATAATTCCAATCACGGTACCAGACAATCAATTAAAGGTTTCAATATATTCTTCCGGGGACCTTAAGGATGCTATTTCATCCAAATCCGATGGCGCCGCCACAGGATCCCTTGGCTTACGTTTAGAAAAAGCAATGGGGGAAAAATTCGCCTACCAGTTAAACGGAGAAATTAGCATTGCTTCGATAGGTGATACATTGCTCGCCGGTTTTGGATCCAGTTTTATCACACCAAAGACAGGGGCATTTTCTAGCCTCGTTCAATTTACTCCATCTTTAACATTTAATAATGGCACTGGAGCCTACTTTGCCAACTTTTATACCTTTATCAACACCACCGATTGGAAATATGGTGAAACCGCTTTGAATGGATCATTATATGGTATTGGACTGTGCCCTGGATTCTATTTGTTTCGCAAAAATCCGGCAACAAACAATCAAAAGTACGATTTCGCATCTATTGAAATTCATGCAGGCTTCACCTATCGGGGAGTCCTCGGCAATTTTAAACAGAATGCCGACTTCCTCAAAAATGTCTATGGATCTGACAAAACCGACTTCTTTGGACTTCAATCCGGATTAGGGATATTTTATCATGGTTTTACTGTGGGAATTGATTTGTATTTTATAAAAAACAAGAAGGTCATAGAAGGTCTTACGGGCGGACAAATTGCCGGAGGCATATCCATCCTTGCAGATCTGGTGAATTATGACTAATTAGACGAATTATTTATTCATATTTATTACTTCATACCTCATAATATGTTGCAACTTATAACCATACTATCCTCCGTGATTTTGAACATCAGTATTGCAATTAATCTACAAGATCCTCCTGACAATTGTTGGGCCGAGGAAACCATTCAAATAATCAGTTTGAATAGCTCAGGTGATCAAGACCTAAGACGAGATGTCAACCAAAGGATCGATATCTATATCCGGAATAAACACTTCTATTACAATGGCATAGCATTCGATGGTCGATCCGATGTAGCTTATAGTGACTTGGTCAAGCGGATTGCAGAGATGAGCGGTTACTACTTGTACATCATCATCAGCCAAGATGAACCATTTGGCCGCTTTAACAATCTGGGCTGTTTGCTGGGTGAGAACCTAAAAGAAGCAAAAGAGATTTACGTCGTTTTTTAAATAGATATGCCAACGCATGTAATTTTAATAACCTTGGTTTCACAACGGCATCCACCCACAGAAGACCTCAAATTGAACTATTATCTTTCATAAGTTCACTCCCATTTCGCAAACCACAGATTCCTGACACCGCCACCAGTTATCCGAAAGCCGTTTAATTTCCCTTGCTTGTCCCTTTCGAATGCAACCGTCCACCCATCTGAATCAAACGTATCATCGCTTTCCGGC
>JAGQWV010000356.1 GCA_020437045.1 Saprospiraceae bacterium
CGCTAACTAAACCTGCCGTTTAAAATATGTCAAAGTGAGATCCTCCTGTTTTTGTTTTCCATTGATGTGATTGTGATTTTTTCGGGAGGATTTTTCTTTGGCCACCGCTTGTTGGAATAAACTTCCACTTTATTTGTTTTCGAAAATATATCAGCGCAAAATATTATTTATTATTACTAATGTTTTGCCATAACCCTGAAAAGATTGTGGCAAATCTGGAACTGATTATTTTAATGTATCTGGTCTCAAATCAACATCGAAACCCTTATTTTATTTTGTCAGCCATTTCTCGATGTTGAGTTTAAAAGTCCTTGACTGGTTAAGAGAAAGGTTAATAATAAAATGTACTTTCAATAAGATTTGTATCAAAGCACTGAAAATGCCAATTCAGTAAAGCATGAAAGTAGTATTAATCGTCATCATTTTACAGGTATCAACACTAGCAATGTTTGGTCAGGAATTAAACTATACCAACCCGGTGTCCGACTCCGTGTTTGCTGCTGATCCTTACGTCCTTTTTCAAAATGGTATTTATTATCTGTATGCTACCAATGCAGGAGATGGTTTTAAATATTGGACTTCTAAAAATCTGGTAGATTGGGAGGATCAGGGTTATGCCTTTCAGAAAACAGATTCCAGTTGGGGCCAGCGTTCCTTTTGGGCACCGGAAGTGCTAGCCTACCGTGATAAATTTTATCTGATTTACAGTGCCTACGGTGAGACGATGTTTGGGGGAGGACTAAGACTTTGTTTGGCTGTAGCAGACCGTCCGGAGGGACCATTCATCGATCTGCAGGCACCGTTGTTTGACTTGGGATTTTCCTGTATCGACGGTCATCTCTTTGTGGATACGGATGATAAGCCATATTTGTATTATGAAATGGTTGGTGCCGTTGGTGAGCATTGGAAGGAAAAAGGCTATCTGTGGGGCGTTATCATGGGAGTAGAGTTGTCTGGTGATTTATTGAGAATGCAGCATGAGCCTATATTATGTATGTATGTGGACCAGGAATGGGAAGGCCCAAAGAGTATGAAGGCACGATCAACCGAGGGAATGACAGTGATGAAACACGGGGGCATGTACTATATGACTTACTCTGCAAATCATTATGCAGATCCTAATTATGGGGTCGGTTATGCTACCTGCGATAGACCGCTGGGTTTGTGGGTAAAATCAGAAAACAATCCGATATTAAGTCAGGACTTGTCAATCGGGGTTAGTGGTCCCGGTCATAATAGCATTATCAGTTCTCCGGATAGGAAGGAGTGGTTTATGGTCTACCATACCCATGCCAATCCAGAAAAGCCCAGTGGTAAACGTGTGCTAAATATTGACAGAATGATTTTTCATATGGATGGTACTCTTTCTATCGATGGTCCGACACGTACACCACAGCCCATGCCATCCGGTAGCCCAGAGAAAAAAAAGTAAACAACCTCAGTATTTTATGGGGGTGGTAAATCTTAGATAAGAGAGATGAAAAATTAAATAATCCATCTGCTTGTCATTTATAGATAAAAAAACGGCTCTTGCACGTATTTAGTGGGTAGTCGCAAAAAGATGTAGTAATAAATCATAGTAAACAAAATAAAAGAGAGGAAATAACATAGCCTGACTTAACCAAAGCGATCTTAGAAACCATGAGCAAAGATCGGA
>JAGQWV010000357.1 GCA_020437045.1 Saprospiraceae bacterium
AATACCAGTAGTTTTTTAAACATTTGCCTCGAGCCAGGACAGAGCTTCTGGCACTATCGCAATGGAATTTAGAGAGGGTGTCCAAACGACAGATCGATCTCTTTTGTCCATTGACCCAAAGTGTGTTTAAGCAGAGTCAGCTGTTCAACTTTAAAAGTACCTTCATACTTCTGGTTTTTAAAAAAATCCCATGCCTGATAGAACGATCTGGGTTTCAGATCTTTAAAAGCGATGGTCATATGGGGATGAAATGTACTACGCCGGTCAGGATCCAAATCCCATCGCTCCTGTAAAAATGTTCTTAGATCCAATTGCATAGCTGTCAGATCTTCACTTTCCTCGATATCAACAAATATCACCCGCGGTTTGAAACAGTTGAAATCATGCAGCTTAAGATCGAAAGGCTTTTGTTGACTAGCCCATGTTCTCAGATCGCTTGCCAATTCATCCAGGTTGTGATCCTCCCACCAAAAAGGGGGAATCAGGGTAATGTGAGGTGGAGACTTCAGGGCGTGCTTGCTCTTATAGCGATCCACCATGATTTGTCGAAACTCCTGAACCTGGTTAGCAATTGGCGCGGGTGGTACCAATGCTAGAAAGTAAAGGTTTTCTGGCATTATAATAAGTGTGTTTCCAATGTAAATTTAGAAACCTAAAACTAAACTTATGTTAAAAATCTCTATCTGTTTCAGATTTAGTTGCTAAATATTTGTGAAATATCCAGTTTTCAAATGCAACCAAATTAATATCGATAGTATTTAAAGATCAGGTTCACAATAGTTTATGGACTACTTCATATGCAAACTTAGCCGGCACTATACATAAAAATCCCTCTTACGGGGAATGCAAGAGGGATCAACCAAACTTACAAAATCGGAATGGGATATTGAACCGAACACTTACGTGAGTACGAAAATTAATATATATTTTACTTATAAACCGGATCTTAACACTTTTGTGTATAGATATTCTGATTATTCCACTACTTCCCTGGGCAACATCATTCTTGCAGGTCTTGTTTCCGAAGACTCCTCAGGTTTTTGAAATTCCGGTTTTGAATAGTTTTTACTACTTTTCGACATCACTTGTAAAGATCTTTTGCATGATCATTAGGACAAAAATTGGAATCCTGGGAGGCGGACAACTGGGTAAGATGTTAATGCAGGCAGGAAGTCGATGGGATCTGGACCTCTGGTCTATGGATAAGGATTTTGACTTTCCGGCCGCAAAAGTGACAAACCAATTTGTAGAGGGTGATTTCACTCACTATGAATCGGTCTATACCTTTGGCCAACAGATGGACATCCTCACCATTGAGATAGAAAACGTAAATACAGAAGCTCTGCATCAGCTGGAAAAGGAAGGCAAACGAGTGTATCCCCAGCCAGCTGTGATTGATATGATCAAAGACAAAGGACTCCAAAAGGAGTTTTACCGTAATAATAATCTTCCAACGAGTAAGTACCTCTTACTAGAAGACAAAAAGGAAATATTAGCGGCATTAGCAAAAGAAACGATTAGTCTTCCGTTCGTGCAGAAAGCCAGGACAGAAGGATACGATGGTCGGGGTGTACAAATTGTCCGATCATTGGAGGACCTCAATAAGCTTTTTGATCGACCTTCTGTCATTGAAGAGCTAGTACCCATAAAGAGTGAATTAGCGGTACTGGTCGCTCGTAATCGTTCTGGCCAAATCGTAACCTACCCTTGCGTCGAGATGGCCTTTCACCCGACCGCAAACTTGGTAGAACAATTGATTTCCCCTGCCCGGATACCGGAGAAGATCGAAAATCAGGCCAGGGAACTGGCCCGAAAAATTATCGAAGATTTTAATATGGTTGGTCTATTGGCGATCGAATTTTTCCTGACCTCTGACAATCAACTATTAATCAACGAAGCAGCGCCGAGACCACATAACAGTGGCCATCATACTATTGAGGCTAACATAACCTCACAATATGAACAACATTTACGATCGATCCTAAACTTACCTCTGGGAGACCCCTCCTTAAGGTCTTCTGCCGTGATGATTAATCTGCTGGGAGAAAACGGATACACGGGTCCTGTCATCTATCAGAACCTGGAT
This sequence comes from Saprospiraceae bacterium, assembly GCA_020437045.1. Taxonomy (GTDB): domain Bacteria; phylum Bacteroidota; class Bacteroidia; order Chitinophagales; family Saprospiraceae; genus JABDMH01. The sequence goes on from JAGQWV010000357.1 coordinate 2,087, forward strand.
TCCTGCCTCGGAATACAGGATGTGCATATTCACCTCTATGGAAAAAAGGAGACCAAGCCATTTCGCAAGATGGGACACGCTACCATCCTGGATGAGGATCTTGATGCAGCTATTATGAAGGCCAAGGAAGTGGCAAAAACGCTCAAGGTAATCGCATAAGTCCTTTTTGACTCTCTGCAAACTTCCAATACCCTCCAGGGGTTTACACTGACCGGATAAAAGCCCTTAATCTCGGTCGAATTCAAGGCGCTGAGTTGCTACTTTGCGAAATCCATCGTTAAGATCGTATACAAGATCTCCATTAACAAAAGTTTTAACCACACGGCCTTTAAATTGCTTGCCTTCCAATGGAGACCAACCGCATTTATAGTAGATGTTTTCTTTATTTACTGTCCAGATCATTTCAGGATCAACCAAAACCATATCCGCCCAATACCCTTCGCGGATATAGCCTCGACGATCAATTTGAAAACATTGGGATGGCGCATGGCACATTTTTTCGACTATTTTCTCGAGACTAATCTTTCCCTGATGATAAAAATCTAACATAATATATAGACTATGCTGTACCAGCGGCAAACCTGACGGTGCATCCAGATATGGCCTCATTTTTTCTTCCCAGGTATGAGGAGCGTGATCAGTGGCAATGATATCCAACCGATCGTCCAAAAGTCCTGCGAAAAGAGCAGCTTTATTCTCACTTTTCTTAATGGCGGGATTACACTTGATTTGATTTCCCAACGCTTCGTAATCACTGGCATCAAAGTAGAGATGATGCACACAAACCTCACTGGTTATCCTCTTCTCAGAAAGAGGTAATAGATTTTCAAAAAGTACCAATTCATCAGCAGTACTAATATGTAAAATATGTAGCCGGGTATTGTATTTCTTTGCCAATTTCACGGCAAGACTCGAACTCAACAAACACCCCTCAGCACTTCGAATTTCCGGATGATACTTAGCAGTTAAATCCTTTCCGTAGGTTTTTATAAATTTCTCAAGGTTATACTCAATCGTGTACTCATCCTCACAATGAGTAGCAATTAGCATGGGAACCTGGCTGAAAAGGTGCTCTAATACCTTAGTATCATCCACCAACATATTACCAGTACTAGATCCCATAAATATTTTTACCCCGCAAACATCACCTGAGTTAGTCTTCAGGACTTCTTCCAAATTATCATTGGAAGCTCCCATAAAGAAAGAGTAATTTGCCCAGCTTGTTTCAGCAGCGATATCATATTTATTTTGCAGTAATTCCTGGGTCAAAGCCGGTGGTTTGGTATTGGGCATTTCCATAAAGGTGGTGACCCCGCCTGCCACGGCAGCTTTCGCTTCTGTATAAATATTGGCTTTGTGTGTTA
>JAGQWV010000358.1 GCA_020437045.1 Saprospiraceae bacterium
TCAAAGCACTTCATAAATATTAGAGTTAAATCTTAGAAAGATTACGGGGGAAGAGGCTCAAATGTGCTAAACAAGAAATCTTGTCAGGACAAATCTGCCTTTAATGCCGTTGATCGGGAATCATTAAAAATTTGTGGATGAGATATTGATTGGATGTTCGAAAACTATAGTCTTTTTATCGTAAAATCTGGCAATACTATCCAAACATAGGCTAGTCAAAAAGTTTGCCAATCACGTAACGGGAGTATTAAATTTTTAAAGAATTACGTTCTCTTTCTTTCTCCCGACGTGGAGCATTAGTATGAGATACCGTTCTAATAGTGCGGGTTAATCAGATCTCAGACTTATGTATTATCATTATATTCAAGTTTTAATGACTACAGGTGATGTGTTAGACAAAGTGATCATATATGCAATAATTTTTTCACTTATGAGTTTTTAAATTTAGTTGAAGAAGAAATCCTCTAATGACTATGCAGATACTTCAACTCTGTAAAAAATTTCCGTTTCCCCTTAAAGATGGTGAATCCATTGCTGTGACTTATTTGGCACAAGGGCTGCATCAATTGGGACATGAGATAACGCTTCTGGCGATGAACACCACAAAGCATCCCGTGGCGGTCAACAGGGTGAAGCATGAATTGTCACATTATCGCTCTGTACACCACACCACTTTAGACAATGAAGTAAAACCACTACATGCTTTTCTGAATTTGTTTTCTTCGGATTCATACAATATAAGCCGTTTCGATAATGAAGCTTTCCGTCAGAAGTTGATTGCTCTTCTAAAGAAGAATAATTTTGACATTGTTCAACTTGAGTCTTTGTATCTGGCTCCTTATATTGATATTATCCGTGCCTATTCTAATGCCCGGATAGTTTTGAGAGCACATAATGTCGAACACGAAATCTGGGAGAGAATGTCGATCAATGAGCCCATTGCATTAAGACGCTGGTATCTGGAATATTCCGCACGGAAGCTTAAGAAATATGAGGTGGATCAGCTGACAGAGATTGATCAACTATTGGCGATGTCCAGCCTTGATGAGGAAAAGTTCAAAGTGCTGGGATATAAAGGAAGTTCACTTAGTGTTCCCATCGGTCTCAATCTTGATGAATTTGATTATCGCGAGGTGAATGCTGAGCAGCCCCTGTCTGTGTCATTTATCGGATCACTCGATTGGATGCCTAATATTGAAGGATTGAACTGGTTCCTGGAGGCAATTTGGCCTCATCTCAGTGCAATTTTTCCAAAATTGAAATTGCATGTGGCTGGTAGAAATTGCCCGGAGTGGATCCGTCAGATATCAAACCAGAATGTTGTGATCGAAGGGGAAGTGAAAGACAGCCGACAATTTTTACTTCAACATCCGATCACCGTGGTTCCTTTGCTTTCGGGCAGCGGCATGCGGGTGAAGATTCTTGAAGCAATGGCGCTTGGAAGAGTGGTAATTACCACTACACTGGGCCTGGAAGGAATTCATGCCCGAGATAAACAAGAAGTACTGATCGCTGACAGAACGGAAGATTTTATTAGAAAGTTTCGCTTTTGTCATCACCATCATCGTCACCTTCCAACCATCAGTTTTAATGCGCGAAAACTCATTGAGCAGAATTTTGACCATCTGGAAATCGCTCGAAATGTTGAACAGAGCTACCGGATGCATGTTTAGATGGTCGCCACTTTCCTGATTTTAATTACATATCTTTATTTAAAGCTCGTTTCATCTTCGAACGGTCTATTTTAAAGGAAAGAATTTGACCAATAAGTGCTTCTTGTCAATAACTTTCATCTTTCCATAGCTTATTGAATCAGGATTGATATTTTTGCCGTTCAGCAAACATCCGGATGATATTACATTGAAACTACTGGTATTATCTTCGAGATTTCCTTTACCGCTAGAGAAGGGGGATAAGCTGCGTTTGTTCCATCAAATACGATATCTCGCACATCGTCATCAGATCATTTTGGTTTCCCTCGCCGAAGAACCTTTTGATCAGTCCTTGGTTAAACCCATGCAGGAATTTTGTGAGGAGATATATGTAATTCCCCATCGTCGAAATAAAAATATGCTGAATGCCATTCTAGGTCTGACACGTGGACTTCCAGCCAACATTGGTTACTTCTATTCTCCGAGTACCAAGCGAAAAATTGATGGGATCATAGAGAAAACCAGACCGGATTTCATTTACGTACAGTTGATTCGAATGGCTCCTTATATTAAGCATCGAAGATCAATCGATATGGCCATTGATTACATGGATGCCTTTTCGCTTCGTGTACAAAGGAGGGCATCTCAGTCGGGTTATTTACTAAATTTCTTGTGGCAAATAGAAGCTTTTTTGATAAAACGTCAGGAAAGAAGATTTGCCGATTGGTTTAGATATCACTTTATCATTGCAGAAACAGATCAAAAGTTTCTCCACGAAGAGCAGCTGGTTCCTTCCATGACGCTATTGAAAAATGGAGTAGATACCCTTTTCTACCGTCCCAGGATAGGCCATCAGAAATATGATATTGTATTTGTAGGCAATATGAGTTACCATCCCAATATTTTGGCTGCTGAATATCTGGTCCGAAAAATTTTTCAACCTTTTCAAAAGCGAAGACCTGACCTCACCCTATTAATTGCAGGGGCAGACCCTGCACCAACTGTCATACAGCTAGCGGGAAATGGAGTAGTAATCAGTGGCTATATGGACGATATTCGCGAGGCCTATGCATCAGGAAGGGTTTTTGTGGCCCCGATCTTTGCAGGGAGCGGTATGCAAAACAAAATTCTTGAGGCAATGTCCATGGAGATACCTTGTATCACCAGTTATCAGGTGATCAATGCTATTGGAAGTGTGGAAAATCTCATCTTTGGGGCTATGATACCGGATGAATATATTGAACATCTGGCTCGATTACTGGATAATGAAGATGAAAGAAAGTTAGTCGGTAAAAGAAGCCGGCAATTTATTGTAGAAAATTTTAGTTGGGACGTATGTTGTGGCCCTTTAGACAAACTGAATGACTAGTTCATTTGTTTGCACTACAGTTTTGATAATTGACATGAAGAAATGAATGAACTAAATACGATTGAAGAAGCTATTCAGGATATTCGCGATGGCAAAGTAGTAATTGTCGTTGATGATGAAGACCGGGAAAATGAAGGGGATTTTATTTGTGCTGCCGAATGCATCACTCCTGAAATTATCAATTTTATGGCAAAGCATGGGAGAGGGCTCATCTGTGCACCCATCACTGAAGCCCGTGCCCGTGATCTTCGGTTGGATCTGATGGTTGAACAAAGCACTGCTTTGCACGCAACCGCATTTACCGTTTCCATAGATTATAAAGGAAAAGGATGTACCACCGGGATTTCTGCTTACGATAGAGCAACCGGCATTAAGGCGCTGGTGGATCCCGAAACAAAACCTGCTGATTTTGGCCGGCCAGGTCACATTTTTCCGTTGAAGGCTAAAAATGGTGGCGTATTGAGAAGAACGGGACACACGGAAGCGGCGATAGACCTGGCAAGAATGGCTGGATTTTATCCGGCAGGAGTTCTGGTAGAGATTCTTAATGAAGACGGTAGTATGGCCAGGCTCCCTCAACTGATAGAAATAGCCCGTACGCATAATCTTAAGATTATCACCATAAAAGATCTGGTTGCCTATCGGATGAATACGGAAAGAATCATTCAGAAGGAACTGGTGGTTGATGTAGAGTCAAAATGGGGACCGTGCCAAGTCATTGCTTACAGTCAGATCACTACCGGTGATACCCATCTTGCGATTGTTGTTGGGCAATGGGAGCCGGGTGATCCGGTTTTGGTCCGGGTGCATTCTTCCACCGAATCTGGTGACATCCTGGGAGTTTTGTTTGATGAGTATAAAATCCAATTGCATGATGCTATGGAGGTGATCCAAAAAGAACAAAAGGGAGTTTTGTTATATATGCGTCATAGTGAGAAGAATAGCATGCTGCAACATCTGAAAAATTTACAGGACAAAAAGGTACCCGTTTTAAGTGAGCAAAGAGACTTTGGAGTAGGTGCACAAATCCTGCGTGATCTGGGAATATCCAAAATCAGATTGCTGACAAACAATCCCAGACGTAGAGTAGCCCTGGATGGATATGGATTAGAGATCGTCGAAAATGTAGAACTTTAGAAAGTGGGACAAGCACCACCTTCATCCTCATAATTACCCAGATAGGTTATGGAAAGTTCGAAAGCTCCCTGACCGGTAGTGTATTTGACAATGTCCCGGAGGTTTAAATCATAGCTCATACCAATGAATAAATCTCCCATACTCATTCCTACCAAAAAGCCGATATCGTCGAGTTTCGCTCCTCCCTCAAAATCTCTAACTCCGGTAAGCCAGGTTCCCAAATGGAAGTTAAAAGCATCGGTATGATTTGGTTCGATAATAAAGACGGTTCCTAAAAGACCTCGCATGGATTCTCCCTGATTGACAAAAAGGAGGCGAGGGGATATACTAAGGTTTTCACTGGTACGTAAAGTACTCCCAGCATGTAAGGTATATTTGCGTTTCAGCCTGCTGTCGGATTTCGATTGCTGATTGACGTCATTGTCCTTTTTATAAAAGGAAAATTGAGGCTCCAGAACATGTTGTAAGGAGGCCCCGATATAATACTGAACGTCGGTGCTTACCGTATTCACGAAATTAAGTCCTACCGCCAGGTCACTAAACCCAAAATTATTACTAGGTAGGTCTTCACCCGTTACCCCGGAAAAACTATTTACGCCATCGAACTGATCCTGAAATACCAGATTCTCATAGAGAATATTTCGTTGACCAGTGACTAATTGAGCTCCTGCGGATATATATTTTTTCTGATTTCTAGATAAAGACTTGTGGAAACCACCGGAGACAGCTATCAAATTGGTAGAAAGATCGACAGGGCTGGCCTGGTCTGTGATAAATTGGAGTCCAACCCCTGCGGCATCTCCACTGAGAGCCCCTGAATTGATGTCAAAACGTAAGTCTAATGATGCGCCAAAACTGGAAATGGATCGTTCAAGTGGTCCACGCCATTGATCCCGGTAGATGGCAGAAACACGGTATTTCGCTCCAAATCCACCGGTCAGAGCCGGATTCAATTGCAGAGGAGCGCTATAGTACTGGGAAAACTGCAAATCCTGACCCTGCAGATGAAAAATACCAATCAACAAGAAAAAAGTGTAGAATATTCTCAAAGTAATCAGTTTAGCTGACATGCTTTTAACTGCTTTTTTTCTTCTTTATTATCAAATACTGATCCCAATATCGTCAAGCGACCTGCAGAAATCCAGATTTATATGTTTTGTATAATATCATATTGGGTTATTATGTGATAGTTGCCGGCTTTATCTCTGGTGACAACGGCTGGATTTTGACGGCTTATCACCCGGCCCAGTTTGTTGATCGGCATATCCATTTCTACTTCGGGAAATGGTTCGGCCATTATGGAAGAGACGATGGATTTCTCATGGTTATCAGGAGAATCGAGAAGGTATTGAATAATTTGAGATTCCGTGATCGAACCGATTATTTCGCTGTCCTGCATGACCGGCATTTGCGATATATCCCGGTCTCGCATCATTTGGATCACAGAACGGAGGTCTTGTTCGACCTTGACCGAAAGAAATCCTTTCTCATTTTTGGCATCAATAAGATGCTGTACAGTGAGTTCTTCTTCCAGAAATCCCCGTTCTCGCATCCAATCATCGTTATAGATCTTTCCCACATAGCGACTACCATGATCATGAAAGATCAACACCACCACATCATCAGTTTTGAGGCGATCACCTAATTGCAACAGACCGGCCATGGCACTGCCTGCTGAATATCCCAGTAATATTCCTTCCAATCTAGCTAGTTTTCGAGCTATCAGAGCACCATCTTTATCGGTGACCTTCTCAAAATGATCGATTACACTGAAGTCTACATTTTTTGGTAAAATATCTTCACCTATACCCTCGGTTATGTAAGGATAGATCTCCTTATCATCAAAAATTCCTGTTTCGTGATATTTCTTGAATACAGAACCATAAGTATCAATTCCCCATACCTTAATATCCGGATTCTTCTCCTTTAAAAACTTTGCTGTACCAGATACGGTACCACCAGTACCAACGCCTACCACCAGGTGGGTTATTTTTCCGTCGGTTTGATCCCAAATTTCGGGCCCCGTACTTTCATAATGAGCTGCAGTGTTGGCGGGGTTGTCGTATTGATTAAACCAGAATGAGTTTTTTATCTGCCTGCTTAGCTTTTCGGCTACCGAATAATATGAGCGTGGGTCCGTAGGTTCAACATTGGTGGGACAAACGATTACTTCGGCACCCAAGGCTTTCAGAATGTCAATTTTTTCCTTGGACTGCTTATCATTCGTGGTGAATATACACTTATAGCCACGTACACATGCCGCAATGGCCAGCCCCATTCCGGTATTGCCGGAAGTACATTCTATGATAGTTCCTCCCGGCTTTATATTGCCATCAGCTTCCGCCTGATCCAACATTCTTACCGCCATCCGGTCTTTTATAGAATGACCGGGATTGAAGGTCTCAACTTTCGCCAATACGGTACATGGCAGATGTTTTACAATTTGATTGAGCCTTATAAGTGGTGTGTTGCCAATTGTTTCAAGAATGTTTTGATAAATTTTCAAGATGACTGATTTTCGGGCAAAGCTATTCAAAATATTATCGACTGGCACTAACCCGGTCTGGCTTATATCTACTTCGTACAAAAAATTTGGGATCCTTGGCTCCCAATGCTTCCGCCACTTCTTTTGAAATAACCATGTCCACTTCCCTTGGATATAAATTGGCGGGAATATTTCCAATAACCTTGGCATACACCGTATTATCAAACATTGGATTTTTTATTTCAATAATCGACTGCGGTAATGCATATCGATGCATGATAAAGTATCCCTTACTGGTTTCACTGGCTTTCCAGTAGGCTACTTCGTTTTTATCAATGAGTGTACTGCCTTGGTATTCTTCGCGAAATCGATCACTTAGGTCTCGGTTCGCGATTTTTTCGGGTTCATCGGATTCCTTCAGCCGTCCTTCATGTACAATCAGAGGCTCAAAATCTGAGCGCAACCAACCAATGTGCAGGGTCTGTCCGATTTTAAGATCGTTGCCTTCCAGATTATTACGATTCATTAATAGGTTGGTAGGTATGTCAAAATATACCCGGCTGACCCGGAAAAGATTGTCTTGCTTCAGAACCTGATAATAGACCGGCAAAAAATTTGATTTGCTTTTGAAAAGGGGAATACGGTAAATGATTTGATCATCCTCAATCGGAATGGTCAGAACAGGAGGTAAATTCTGTCTGGAATCGCTCAGGGCCGGGTTGGCAGCAATGATGGCTGTTTGTTTGACACCATATCCTCTGGCAATGGAATAAAGTGTTTGGTGTTGCAATACCCGGTGATAGATCACTTTTCCTAACTTCGCATCGATTTTTATGAACCCTGCATCAGTAATTTGTTCTTGAGCATTCAAGAATTGTGCTCCTGCTAAGAAAGTCAGGACGAAAATCGTTTTTAAATACAATGTGTGTTTCATAGGTGTTTGTGCAAAAGTAATATATATATTATTAAAAATCATAATATAATTTAATGCAATTCCTTGGTATCATTCCTGCCCGATTTCAGTCAAGCAGGTTTCCTGGTAAACCACTAGTTAACATCGCCGGTATTCCAATGATAGACCGGGTCTATAAGCAAGCGCGGAAAAGTAAGTTGTTAGATAGAGTAGTAGTTGCTACCGATAGTGAGATCATCTTTGATCACTGTAAGAACGCAAAAATAGATGTTCTTATGACATCAGATAAGCACCAATCTGGTACGGATCGAATTGCCGAAGTTGCCCGTACCTCCAAAACCGAGGTGGTGGTCAATATTCAGGGAGATGAACCATTTATTCCTCCAATGTATATCGATCAGTTATGTCAACTTTTTTTGCAGCATAAAATCGAAATAGCAACACTGATCGCTCCAATCAAAGATGAAGAGGTATTGTCCAATCCCAACATTGTCAAGGCCGTCACTAGAACCGATGGACGTGCGTTGTATTTCAGTAGATCGGTGATACCTTTTCATCGGAATCTTCAATATGAGATGGTCTTGTACCGCCATCTGGGTATTTATGCTTTTGGTCGAAAGACGCTTTTAGACCTTGCAGACTTGCCTCAGGGAAATTTGGAACGCTATGAGCTATTGGAGCAATTGCGCTGGTTGGAAGCTGGATACGATATTATGACCTCGATTGTTTCCGAGGCACCAATCGGGGTTGATGTGCCCGATGATGTCGGTAAAATTGAACATTGGATGCATTCCAATAGCTTGCGGTGACACTATTTAGTTATCCAAGGTCATTGCCGGAAAAGGAGAAGGGAAGCAGATCTTTGATGGAATCGAAGATCAGGATATCACCTTTTTCCCCTTGCAGTAGGATTTTAATAGGGTATGCGTGACGGTCTTCATGCTCGCTAATTACCTGTCGACAGGCACCGCAAGGTGAAATCGGATGATCAATTATCCGGAGGGATGATCTGGCGGTAATAGCCATCTTGCGAATGGGCGTATCATGAAAATTAGCGCCAGCGTGGGCAAGTACATTTTGTTCAGCACAAAGGCATAAACCATAACTGGCATTTTCCTGGTTTGTTCCAATGAGCACTGTGCCATCAGTCAATTCCAAAGCCGCCGCAACGGCAAAACCAGAATAGGGTGCATAGGCATTATCCAGGGCTTCCCGGGCCTTGAGCATCAAGGATTGTTCTCCTTCTTCAAGATCTTTGAGATGGCTAATTATCTGGTATTTTATTTCTAGTGAATGTTGCATATCCGCAAGATCAAAAATAAATTCTTCCTTAAATCAATACACTAAAACAGAATTTTTAGTCATTTGATAAACTTTTTAATTGGACAGTCGATCTCCAAAATCGCAAAAAATCTTGCATTATTGGGTAAAAATAGCAAAGGATGAAGTCAATTTTAATACTGGGGGCGGGAAGATCAGCAACTACCCTGATAGATTATCTGATCGCTCACTCTAAAGTATTTGACTGGCATGTTAGGGTTGCGGATATTGATCTTGAATTAGCTAAGCGAAAAATTAGAGATTCCAAAAGTGCTACAGCTATCGCACTTAATATCAACAATGAGCGCCAAAGACAGGATCTGATAGCTCAGAGTGATGTGGTCGTGTCGATGTTGCCCCCACATATGCATTTAATAATAGCTCAGGATTGCTTAAGATTTGGTTGCCACTTACTAACAGCCTCGTATCTGTCCAAAGAAATGGAGGAACTACACCAGATGGCAAAATCTCGAAATCTCCTCTTTCTCAATGAAATGGGATTGGACCCGGGAATCGATCATATGTCAGCTATGGCAATCAAAGCGAGGATTTTGGAAATGGGTGGTCAAATTTCCAGTTTTCAATCGTATACCGGGGGCTTGATTGACCGGGCATCGGATAGTAATCCCTGGCACTATAAAATTAGTTGGAATCCACGGAATGTTGTGCTTGCAGGTAGAGATACAGCCAGCTTTAGAGAAGAAGGGAAGGTAAAATTCTTAAGCTATCATCAGCTTTTTGAACAATTTACAGTAATCGAAATTTTAGGTGGCGAAAAATTTGAAATGTATCCTAATCGTGATTCATTAAAGTATCTCGACACCTACGGACTCCAGGATGCTGAGACATTAATTCGAGGAACGTTGCGTCATATGGGATTTTGTAAAGGATGGTCGGTATTGGTAAAACTTGGCCTGACAGATCCCTATCTAACAATTAAGCCCGGAACATTTGGAACCTACGCTGAGCTTTTATCTGCATTTTTACCAAAGACTGAAGAGAACATGTCAGAACATACTCGTATCTGCCTTGGAATCAATGATCCCGTCGTCTGCAATCAGCTAGAGTGGCTTTTTGATAATACTCCACTACCGCCACAGGAAGCAACGGCTGCAGATCTTTTACAGATGCTACTGGTGGAAAAGTGGAATTTGCATCCTGATGATCTGGACCTCGTGGTGATGCACCATGAATTCGAATATAGTGTTGGACCTGCATCTTTTCGCCTCCGTTCCACGCTGAGGCAAAAGGGGAGATCCAGCATCGATACAGCTATGACAAAGCTGGTAGGTTTGCCGCTAGCTATAGCCACGAAGTTACTGTTAAACAATGTTTTGACGGTCAGAGGAGTACAGATCCCCGTGCTTCCTGCCATTTTTCAACCTGTGCTAGATGAGTTGGAACTGGAGGGTGTTAAATTCGAAGAAGAAATCACCCCGTGTTGAATCGGTTGAAAAAATATTACTTCTCCATTTCTCAGGATTCCTCCAAGGGTTTTCAAGCTTTCTCTGTCATCCGGCAACTGGCAGTGTTTCTTGTTGGAGTACTTCTAGCCAAAAGTTCTTTGTCTACCGATGAAATAGGAACCTATGAGATCTGGATGTTTATCGGCATGATCATCAGTTTTACCGGATTAAGTGGAATCCTTCAAGCTTTTCTTGCAATGTATGGTAAGGAGAATGTAGAGATCAGGGCCAGTTTTATTTTTAATACGCTTTTAATTATTTGGATCGGTACGATTTCTTCTGCCTTGCTTATTTATTTTACCCAGGGATATTTTTTTAGAAATTTTCTAGCTCAGGAGGTTATAAAGCACCTTCCTTTAGTCCTTATTTTTTTACTCCTGCATCTGAATTCCATTTTTGCTCCCTATGTCAAATTAGTGGAGAATAAAGCAGCATTCTTCGTACCATATTCTATTTTTTTTCTAACAGGAAATGTGTTGGCCGTCTTGATCCCTTTATGGAATGGTCAAAGTTTACCAACGCTTCTTTATTCATTACTTATTTGGTCTTTGATTGAACAGTTTGTTTTGATGCTGTTATTGGTGCCATCACTAACATTTAAGGTTTCCTTATCAACTTTAAAAAGGATCAGTAACACTGCTATTCCCCTTTCGTTATATTCGGGGCTAGGACTGTTGGCCCAGATATTTGATGCCTGGCTAGTTAATTATCATTTTAAAGATTTATCCGTTTTTGCTATTTTTCGATATGGTGCAAAGGAGATCCCTGGTGCGGTGGCTCTTGCCAGTGCTTTTTCTGCATCAATGGTAGCGCTTTTCGTCATGGATGAGCGTGGCGGGTTAAAACGTTTAAAAGAAGGTAGCTTGAAATTTATGCATATCTTCTTTCCCCTTTCGATTGTACTTGTTCTATTTAGTGATAATCTGTTTAGCTGGATGTATAATGACGATTTTCGGAGAAGTGCAGATGTCTTTAATGTTTATGTTCTGCTTATGCTTAGCCGATGGGTCTTTCCACAAGTGGTATTAATGGGATTGGGAAAACACAAAGATATTTTTTGGGTGAGTGTGATTGAACTATTCTGCAATATTTTGTTGAGTTTGATTTTAGTCAATTATTGGGGGATTGCTGGAGTTGCCGTCGGTACATTGATCGCCTTTTGGTTGGAAAAATTAATTATGGTGTATCTGCTTCAGATCAGGTACAATATTAATGTTAATGATTACATTCCGTCTAGATACTTCTTATTATATTCCATATCATTAGTTTGCGCTTTTTTTTGGAAAAGTTTTTATTGAGTAATGGGTACAATTCGAGCGTCATATCAATACTTGATTAATAACATTCAGTCTGAGCAGGGGAGGACTGATCAATTAGCCAAATATTTGATTAATGATCTTTTTGGCATTTTTGATATGTCTAGTGAAAAAATATTAAACGAGCAGGAGTGGGAAATTTTAGAAAAGGCAGTAGCGGATTTAAAGGCCAATATGCCATTGCAATATATCACTGGCATCGCTCATTTTTATGGATATAAATTTAAAGTAAATCAATCGGTGTTGATTCCCAGGCCGGAAACAGAGGAACTGGTCTTTGAAATTAGTCAGGTAATTAAAGATGATGATCAACGTCAAAAGCGAAAACTTCTTGATATTGGTACCGGATCTGGCTGCATAGCTATAACCTTAAAAAAGAATTTTCCTGATTTGAATATCACGGCTATGGATAAAAGTGAATCTGCTCTGAAGGTGGCTTTGGAAAATATGCAGGAACTAGGCGTGAAATTAAATTTAATTAAAGATGATATTCTGCACCTTACGAGTAAGACATTGCTCACTCATCAATGGGACTATATTATTTCGAATCCTCCGTATATAGATCAAGAAGAAAGTCGGTATATGGATGAGCATGTTTTAAAATACGAGCCTCAAGATGCTTTGTTTCCTTCCGGTGTGACTCCTCTGGAAATGTATTCGTCAATTATAAGTTATGCCAACACTCATTTGGCGACGGGAGGTTGGTTGTTTTTGGAACTTAGTGAATTTCTGAGTGGGCCCGTTTTTTTGCAAATGGAAAGTTCTGGATTTTGTGATATGCAGATAGTAAAAGATATGCAAGGAAAGCCTAGAATACTATCCGGTAAGTACCTTCCTGATTAAAAATTTATCCACCTGCTTTCTTTACATCTTTAAATCCTCTATCGATTAAAATTGCAATGACCTTGTCCCGCTGGTTTCCCTGGATAATAATCTCCTCCGCTTTTACACTTCCTCCAACTCCACACTTGGTTTTAATATAAGTGGCAATTTCTTTTAAGTAGTCTTCTGGTGCCTGAATGCCCTGAATAATGGTGACTTCCTTGCCTCCCCGGCTTTTCCGGTCTATCCAAACCCGCACCCTGTCTTGGAGGTAAATAGGAGGGCTGTTAGTCTCTTCTGCATTGAGGTTTTCTGCATGCGATTCAATTTGGCTAGAACCCAAATTAATGCCGGCAAAAAGATCTTCCATGGTTTCTTTATTTGTCGAATAAACCAGTCCACCTCCTCTGATCTTCTTTTGCTTTTTACTCATATTTTTCTTTTCCAGTTATCGTTTAACATTCTTAAAACTAAGGTAGCAATACCATCCATTTTGACTGGACTATTGGTAAGTAAAATTACTGCAGTTTTAGTACTAGGCATAAAATGAATAGATGCAGCATGTCCACTGGTTTTGCCACTGTGCAAATAAAGGTTTTTGTTTTTACGATTTTGATATAAGTGCCAACCAAGAGCCGCGTATGCTTTCTTTGATCTGGGGATTTTAATTTGGGCTGGTAGCAAGGATTTTAAAATCGTTTGACCATCATCTGAATTCATCAAATACTTTACATAGGCGATAAGGTCAGGACAAGATGATTTAATTCCTTCGGATGCTGCAAAAGAAGAAAATGTCCAGGGGCTGCACTTTCTGAGGCTCCGATCAAAACCAGGGCTAATGATGCGGTTAGTGTCAGATACAAAGGATTGGTTCATGTGGCGTGGTAAAAAAATATAGTTATGAATTATTTGGGCGAATGATTGTTGCGTTACATGCTCCAAAATGATCTCCAAAATTGCATAATTAAGATGCGAATAAATATAGTGCCCGGTGTCTGTGGGCGTCCTGATTTTGCTCAAGTATTCTCCTAGGTCCTTTTTGGTGTAGTGAAGATATGGGTCATTTGCTTCTTCATTTTTTACTCCAAAATTGTCTGGACGGGAGGGTAGGCCAGATGTATGGGTGACCAGATGGTAGAGCGTAATCTCATTAAGAGCTTGACTCTGGAAACTAGCGGGAAGGTATTCATTGATGGAATGGTGCAGGTTGATAATATTCTCGTTAGCAAGTATTTGGCAAAGATGAGCGGTAAAAACCTTGGTTAAACCTCCAATCTCATAAATACTACTGTCGTTAATTGACAGGAGGATATTGTTCTGGTAAGTAAAGATATAGGAAGAATCGTGATCAATAATTCCGATCGTAAAACCAGGTACATCTTCCAAAGAAATATCCGTATCATATTTGATGATTTTATCAATTTCCGACTTAATGATTGAATCATTCTGTGCTGATAAAAATGATACAACATCAAGCTGACAGAGCATCAAAAAAAAGTATAGACGATACATTGTAACAACAGGAACGAATAAATCTAGCTATTTATGCTTTTTCCTTTCATTGCTTTTCCGATTTGCACATCCATAGCCTCATGAGCCAGCGGATCAGCAAACGTATTCAATTTCTTCATCGCTCTTTCTATGGCATTTTTATCATTACTTTCAAGGGTTTGACGCAACTGTTCCTTAAGGGTATTAAGTTCGTCCAGTACCGGTTGCTTAAAAACATCTTTATTTTGCTGTATAAATTTGTCGGTTGACAGAATTATGTGATTAGCTTCATTGATCGCCTCCCGAACCGCCTTGATGGCAATATCCTCCTGTGCATGTTGTAAGGAGTCGAGTAACATACGGGCCATTTCTTCTTCAGATATGCCATAAGTTGATTTTATTTCAATTTGTTGGGTTTTCTCCGATCGAAGTTCTTTTGCCCGGACTTTGAGAATCCCATCGGCATCGATAATGAAAGCAATTTCTATTTTTGGAATTCCAGCCGGCATGGCAGGGATGTCTCTTAAAATAAATTCACCTAGTTTTCGATTATTTTCTACCAAATCCCTTTCACCCTGAAAGACGGATATCCGAAGGTTTTTTTGTCCATCAATTGAAGTGGTATAGTTTCTGCCGGCACTGATCGGCACCTTACTGTTTCTGGAGATGATTACATCCATTAGTCCTCCAACCGTTTCGATACCTAATGACAATGGAGTGATGTCCAGCAACAACATATCTTTTTGTTTGCCGGCTAAAATGTTGGCCTGAATGGCTGCGCCTAATGCTACTACCTCATCGGGGTTTAGTGAGTCGTTAACGGGTTTTTCAAAAAAGAGGGATACCTCATTTTTTAAGAATGGAATTCTTGTCGAACCACCCACTAAAATGACGTGATCAATTTCTGATTTTTTCAGATTTGCATCCTTTAAAGCTTTTCTACAAGATTCCAGGGTCTTGTCAATGATCGGTTTACATATTTCTTCAAATTTTTCACGACTTAGCTCTAAATTCCAGTGAGAAGAGCGATCGGAAAAACTGGTGTGCATGGTCAATTCTTTTTTGGCCTTTTCAGCCATAAGTCGTAGAGTCTGTATTTTCTGTTTATCAGATTTGAGATCCAGCTCTAGCTGCTCTATCCAAAAGTCCGATATAGCCCGGTCGATATCATCACCACCAAGGAAAGTGTCTCCACTAGTGGAAAGAACTTCGTAGATTCCTTTTTCCAAACGAAGAATGGAGATGTCGAAAGTACCACCGCCAAGGTCATATACCGCTATCGTTTGTGGTATATCAGTGTTCTGATCGATGCCATAAGCCAGACTCGCTGCTGTGGGTTCATTAATGATACGAAGTACGTCGAGGCCGGCTAATTTTCCGGCATCTCTTGTTGCCTGTCTCTGTGCATCATTAAAGTATGCAGGTA
>JAGQWV010000359.1 GCA_020437045.1 Saprospiraceae bacterium
ACCAATAAAATAGCCACGGCAATTACTGGAAAAAATCCTAGCAAATTATAGGCAAAAGGAAATACAATCATCAACAACAAGATCAGAATTACCGGTGTCCAGGATCCGGAAAAATCAACTCTGTTGGCTATTTTAATCCGAAATGAATTAATAAATAAAAAGAGTCCGCAAATGAAAAGACCCCCTCCTATATAAGCCGGGAACAGACCCGGGCCGGGATGACCTTCCGGTAAGTCTGGAAAAGCTTGTGATTTTAGAAATACCAATAAACCTGCTACCAGAATAACCAAACTAAATATCAAATCAGCTCGATTTTTCATTGAGCCTTTTGTTTTAGACCGGCCATTTCCATCGCCTGGCTATTTTTTTGATCTTGTTGCTGCATAAAATCCAACAATGCCTGCCCCTGCATCGAACGAATTTGAGATCCTGCTGATGTCAGAGCATTTACAAATTCGGGATCTTCCATGGCTGCCTTGATCGCCGTCTCCAATTTAGTTTTGATATCCTCGGGCAAATCCTTCGGCGCACAAACGGAGACCCATCCGCTGGATTGCCAATCGATACCCAATTCCTTTAGAGTAGGCACCTGAGGAAACTTCTGTAACCGTTCGTCTGCCATAACAGCCAAGGTCTTCACCTGCCCGGCCTGACGTAATGCATCTACTTCCGACATAGATGCCGTTACAACATCTACACCACCAGCAATCAATTCCTGTAAAGCCGGTGCGGCACCTTGACTGGGTACCCATGGCATATCGGATTCTTGCAATCCAGCCGCACTCAGAAATCCGATACGGGCTAGGTCCCAAATAGCTCCTCTGGCCGTACCTGAAGCTTTCAAACTGCCGGGATTCGCTTTGATCGCATCCAATAGCTCCTGTAAGGTGTTATAGGGTGCATCTGCTCTCACCGTCACCGAGGCTGCATTATCGATGATAAGACTTAGCGGTGTATAATCCTGATAAGAAAGATCGGTCAATCCCATATTGTGCATCATCGTGATTTCGACCGTAACCGCGCCAACCGTATATCCATCCGGACGGGCCTGGCTCAGAGCCAGATGACCAATGACACCACCACCTCCGGTACGGTTGATCACATTGACCGGTTGACCGATATGTTTCTGCATTACAGCTGCTAACGCCCTTGAACTAAGGTCGGTCATCCCTCCGGCAGACCAGGGTACTAAAAAAGTAATTGGACGCGCAGGATAATTATCAGCGTTTCCAGATCCACCGCCATTTTGACATCCGGTGAGTATGGAAAGAAATACTAGGGCATAAAATATTAGTCGGGTAATGTAAGTCATATTAAAAATTGTTGAATCTATGGCAACTAATGAAACAGCTCTCACAATGATAGTGATCCTCCCGCAGAATTCTAAACATTTCTGCCAGAAACGGAATTAGGGGTACATTGAATTATTGCAACCACAATTAGCGACCAATGGCATAACCTTATGTAAAAGATCATTCTCAAACCGAAAAATAATCACAACTCAATCTATGCTTTAATTCAATGTATATATAAATTTTAAGTAATTTGTTTTTTACTATAAACCAATTATTTATTAAAATACTAGTGCAGCATTTCCGCAGTAACTGATATTAGTGTCGAGATAATTTTTTGTTAGATCTAAGAAGCGAAACCGCGTATGGCCTTTGTCACACAAGGCTTTCGATGATGATGAGATGGCGAAAAAGAAGCCGACAATAGTAATAGTTATTGTGGAAATGC
>JAGQWV010000360.1 GCA_020437045.1 Saprospiraceae bacterium
GTAGAACAAGCAAATGGAAATGATATCATGCCGCTATTTATTAGTGTAAACAAAGGTTATCAATTCGATGATGAGCTGAAACAGCTGATTATAAAAACACTTAGGAATGAATGCAGCCCGAGGCATGTGCCCGATGAAATTATACTGGTACCAGATATACCTTATACGTTGAGCGGTAAAAAAATGGAGGTTCCGGTGAAACGACTCTTCCTTAAAAATAGTCCGGCAAAAAAGATTGAAATGGGGGCCAACAGAAATCCGGAGGCCATGAATCACTTTATTGAGCTGGCAAGTAAGGTATTGGATCGTGGTGGAAAACTATTGGAGTAGCCTATTGACTTATGGCAAATTGCACCAATTTCTCAATATCACCAACCTGGGTGAACTCCGTTTTATGTTCGGAAGCGTATGCTTTTATTTCTTTTTTGCGATCCTTAAAAATTTGTGCAAGCTGATTGACACTGTTAAATTTTGACCATTTACCATCTGCTGATACAATGATATAATCAGATCGATTTACCAACTCATACCCTTCATTCCATTCCAGGGCGTAGAAATCATTAGGACCGATGCGCTGATTAGCAACAACTACTTTGGCAGCATGAGACTTGGTACCATAGGCACCTTCATTAGCCTCGATCTGTGATGTGTATTTATAATCCACCAATAATTGAATTGGTGAATGAATCAATTTCTCATAAGATTTGCCATCAACAACAATAAAAGTATGATCACCAACCTGTACACTATCTAAATTGGGAAAGTTATTTACCGGCACCTTTTTGTTTTCGAAATCCATAACAATTTCTTGTCCAACCAGGTGATAGTTAAACTTCGCGGTTCGAGGTGGTGCCGTGGCGTAAAACAAGGTACCTTCCATAAAATTTTCAAATAAATATGGTTTTGGTTTATTCTGAGCCTCGATCTGTGAAGACCATATGACTAATACCGATAATGCGATGACATACTTCATATCTGCTAATTTCTGCTGATCCAAATTAGAACTTTCTTTACTATCTTTAAAGAACTGATATCTTGTTACGGGATTCCAATTTCTATAAGTCATGAGACCTCAAGAAACTTTCTTTGTCCTTCTATTGGTTTTGTTAGCCACCATTCATTTTGCTTTTATAATAAACGATCGAGATACTAAATCTGTTGAAGTGAGGCAATTTTATAGCTCGGGAGCATTCTGTGCTTCCAATACAGATATGGCGCTGCGATGGATAAATCCCAATGACCCAAAAGCACCATTATTTGACGGAATGGGTCGGCATAAATATAATATTCGTACGATCTCACCGGAAGCCCAGGAATATTTCAACCAGGGTTTAAACCTGATTTATGGATTTAATCACAGTGAAGCATATCGATCTTTCAAAGAATGTCTCAATATAGATCCCTTCTGTTCCATGGCTTATTGGGGAATTGCCATGGCGCTGGGTCCAAATATCAATGATTGGATTCCCTCCATGGAACGCGAACAGGAGAGCTACGAAGCTTTAAAGAAAGCCATAAAATTAGCTGCATCAGGAAAAGAGAAAGATATTATCGAGGCTTTAATGACCCGGTGTGCAGATACAACATCGATAGATCGTGATTCTCTGAACAAGGCGTATGCCATAGCGATGAGAACCTTATCAGATAAGTATCCCGATGATCTGGAGCTGAAAGTGCTTTATGCCGATGCCCTGATGAATAAAATGCCCTGGGATTATTATGAAGCAGACCTTACCGCGAAGCCGGCAACCGATACTGTGGTAAATCTACTGGAAGAGGTCATCGCCAAAAATGGAGATCACCCAGGAGCACATCATTTATACATCCACATTGTCGAGGCCTCTGACAATCCGGACCGAGGAGTCCCCAGTGCCGAACATTTAGGAGCTTTGGTTCCTGCTGCCGGTCATCTCGTTCATATGCCGGCTCATATCTACGCCCGGGTAGGCCGTTACGAGGATGCCGCAGAAAGTAATCGTAAAGCCATTAATGCAGATGAAAATTACATAGCAAGCTGCCAGGCTAGTGGCTTATATCCACTCGGCTATTATCCTCACAATATTCATTTTCTTTGGATGGCTACCACCCTGAATGGACAGATGGAAGAAGCACTGGATGCGGCAATTAAGACGGCAGATAAAATACCGGCAAACGCTCAAGATGTTGGGAGTCAGTCCTTTCTGGCAATTCCCCTGCAGGCTTATACACGCTTTGGTAAATGGAATGAAGTACTCACGACACCCAAACCAGATAGCTCCCTGCAATTGGTGACCGGCTTCTGGCATTATGCCCGGGCTATTGCCTTCGCAAAAAAAGGACTCTTTGACAAATCACAATCTGAGATTGAATCCTTGGAAAAGCTGGTGAAAGAACAGAAAAATATGGCAGATAGTACCGTAGTCGAGGGTCAGGATTCAGCTCCGGACCCCAACATCCAGGTAAATGACATTTTACTTTCAGTATCCGAGGCAGAGTTGGCTGCCGCAAAAGGTGATTATGAATCTGCCATCGAAAAATTAAAACTAGCCATGGAGGTTGAAGACAAATTACCCTACAACGAGCCTCCCTACTGGCATCATCCCATTCGGCAAATTATCGGAAATGTCTACATTCAGTCTGGTCACTACAAAGAGGCGGAGGTTGTTTTTCGGGAGGATTTGAAAAAATTCCGGGATAATGGTTGGTCTCTCTTTGGACTTTATCAGGCTTTGGATAAACAAGGTAAAACCACAGAAGCCAATCAGACTTACAATGCGTATAAGAAAGCCTGGGCTCTGGCAGACATCGAATTGAGTGCTGCCTCTTATTGATCTGGACTAAACATTTGAGAGGATGTGACGACAGGTCCGGTTATAGGATTATTCGTAATTCAACGCCTTCAAATTTGTACATTTCTACTCCAAATAAAGAATAGGAAGCAATGAATCTCCTAAACAATCTTTTTTTCATTTTACTCTGCTGTGGTCTTCCCCAATTACTACTCGCTCAGAACCGGCAGAAGAGTGAAACGAAGCCAAATATTATCTACATCCTGCTAGATGATGTTGGGTTTTCCGACCTGGCTCCATATGGCTCGGAGATATCGACACCTAATATCAGCTTTCTTGCTACGGAAGCGATTCGCTATAACCATTTTGAGACCCGTGCGATCTGTTCACCAACCAGGGCAGCGCTTCTGACAGGCAGAAATAATCAAAGCGTAGGAATGATGGATCTAGCCCGAGGAGGTCAGGCAAATGCTCCGGCCCACTCACTTGGTTTCATTACTCCAAAAGCAGCAACGATAGCCCAAATTCTCAAAGAGCAGGGATATCTGACCAGTGCCGTAGGCAAATGGCATCTAACCCCTACTGCAGAACAAGATGATTCCTGTAAGAGCCGGGCAAACTGGCCTTCCGGAAAAGGGTTTCAAAACTTCTACGGCTGGTTGTCGGGATGGACAGATCAATACAACCCTGCCGGCAGGGGAAGAGAAATGATGGAAGGAGACCATCCAGCCACTGAATTTAATCCAGGAGGAAACCACGTATCAGAAGCGATCGTTGACAGAGCCATAGAATACCTCGGACGAGGATTCACCGAATCACCCGGCACTCCACAATTTCTATATCTTGCTTTTGGTGCCGCTCACGCACCTATTCAGGTTCCTCAACGATACATCCAACGCTATGCCGGTCGGTACGAAAAAGGATGGGACCAACTACGTGAAGAGAGATTCATCAGGCAAAAACAGATGGGTATTATCCCCATTAATGCTGTCTTAACCCCTCCACATGAAGATGATCCTCTATGGGATAATCTATCGCCCATCGAAAAAACCGTATATGCCCGGTTTATGGCTACCTATGCCGGATACATTGAACATACCGACGAGCAGATTGGAAGATTGCTTCATTTCCTTCAGGACGTGGATCAATATGAAAACTCGATCATTGTGCTGATGTCGGATAATGGTGCTGCTCCTGAAGCCGGTATCGATGGCAACTTCACGCATCCCTATGGCAAAGACATTGACGTGGAAGAAATGTTGATTCGACTGGAGGATCTTGGAACCGAAAGATCTTCAGCCTTGTATCAACGGCCTTGGGCCAGAGTGGGTGGAACACCATTCAAAAAGTACAAACTTTGGCCCTTCGGTGGTGGAGTTCGTGATCCATTGATCATTAGCTGGCCTGATCAGATTAAAGATAAAGGTGGTATTCGCACCCAATTTACTGATGTTATTGACATCTCTCCTACCCTCTTGGATATCATCGGTATTACGGAGCCGAAGGAGCAATCCGGCACGGAGCAAATGCCTATGCACGGATCGAGCATTTACATGACCTTTGACGATCCTGTGGCACAAACCAGGAATATACAGTTTTACTGTATGAGAGGTAATCGCTCCATTTACAGAGATGGTTGGAAAGCCGTAGCTATCCATCAGAATGGAACTGATTTTAAAGAAGATATTTGGGAATTGTATCATATTGCTCAGGATTTTTCAGAGGCCATAAATGTGGCTGACCGCTTTCCGGATTTATTGACAGATCTTAAAAAGTTGTGGTGGACTGAGGCTGAGAAATTTGGATCGCTACCGTTGGTTGAGTTCCATTTTTAGCCGCAATAAAATCGGCAACAACCGGTTCTTTTTCAAAGATGATAGCCTAATTAGCAAGGCTCGAAAAACAATTTCTTTTGTACTGTCACCCTAACCAACTCCGACAAGTTTCTACTTCTTTACCTTAGGGAATTTGTCCGGATATAACTCCCGCCGAGGGTTAGTCTGTTCGTCTAAATATTTGACTCCTTTTCCAGCAATATCGCGACGTAGAATTTTCCATGAAGGTAAGGCCCGGATTTAATGTAGCCTTTTCCTATTTTTAAGCCAACAAGACTGCATTTTATTTCATGAGTAATTGGATTCTTCTCTTAGCCATCCTGACCGGCATATTATTTTCTAGCTGCCATTCAAATAGTGTAGCTCCACCTGAGCCCGTACAACCTATTCCGACTGCCAGACAGCTTGCCTGGCAAGATCTGGAATTTTACGCCTTCGTACATTTTAACATGAATACCTTCACCGATATGGAATGGGGTACCGGCGGTGAAGATCCGGCGTTATTCAATCCGACGCAGTTGGACTGTCATCAATGGGCACGGGTATTTAAGGAAGCTGGGATGAAGGGAATCATTATTACTGCCAAACATCATGATGGCTTTTGCCTTTGGCCATCGAAATATACCGAGCATTCCGTCAAGAATTCACCCTGGAGGAATGGAGATGGAGACGTCATCAGAGAACTTCAGGAAGCCTGTGCCGAATATGGGCTCAAGTTAGGAATCTACTATTCACCCTGGGACCGGAACCATGCTGACTACGGAAAACCACAATACCTCGAATATATGCGACGGCAGCTTAAGGAATTGCTTACGCAATACGGTGACATCTTTGAGGTTTGGTTTGATGGAGCTAATGGAGGTACCGGCTATTATGGTGGTGCCAATGAAGAACGACGTGTCGACAAATTGACCTATTACGATTGGGAAACAACCTATAAATTGATTCGTGAGTGGCAACCTAATGCAGTGATTTTTAGTGATGCAGGACCTGATGTAAGATGGGTGGGAAATGAGAGTGGGCACTCCTATCCAACGATCTGGTCGAACCTTATGCGGGACTCAGTTTATGGAGGAATGCCCACCTACCACACCGATTGGGCTGATGGTCAGGAAAATGGTACACACTGGGTTCCGGCGGAGACAAATGTTTCGATTCGTCCAGGTTGGTACTATCATGCGTATGAAGATCACAAGGTCAAATCGGTACCCAAACTGGTCGATATCTACTACGAATCTGTGGGTATGAATACTCCATTATTATTAAATTTTCCTGTGGATACCAGGGGGCTGGTGCATGAGACAGATGCTCTTCAGGTACAAAATATGATGAAAAAAATTCGAGCTGACTTCGCCAATAATCTAGTCTCCGGAGCTTCCGCCTCCGCCAGCAATACCAGGGGATCGTCTTTTGGGGCTGGCAATGTAATTGATCAGGATAAGCATTCCTATTGGGCAACGGATGATAGCACTTTAACCGCGAGCCTCACGATAGCTTTTGATACGACAGTGAGGTTTAACCGCTTTCTAATTCAGGAATATATACCTCTAGGTCAAAGAATAAAGGCATTTACGCTTGAGTATTTGGAAGATGGTACCTGGAAGGAAATCGCCCGTGAGACCACCATCGGATACAAACGCATATTAAGGTTTCCTACTGTGGAGAGCAACCAGCTGAGAATTAATTTCACCGATTCAAAAGCTTGTCCGGTTATTTGCAACGTTGGTGTATATGATGCTACGCCACTGCTCTATCCTCCGCAATTCAGAAGGAGTATCGCAGGTGATATTTCTATTCAGGTGCCCGATAGTACTGTTGAAATATTCTATACGCTTGATGGTTCGGCTCCTGATATAAATAGTATCCGGTACACCAGCCCTTTTAATTATCACGACCCGGTCAGTCTTCAGGCGATAGCCATGGATGCATCCGGCCATCAAAGTGAAATAGGACACATCGATTTCGACATCGCCCCAACGGACTGGCGAATCATCAATCGGGATACGAGTGCTCGTAATGCCATTGATGGTGATGAAAATACCTACTGGACGGCTGGCTCCGGCGACTACGATCAAGTTATCATTGATTTGGGTAAACCTGTGTCCCTAACCGGCTTTAGTTATTTACCTCCTCAAAACCGTTGGTTTTCCGGAATAATCTCTGAATATGCCCTTTATGTAAGTAATGGAGGTGGCGGTTACCGGCTGGCTCAGAAAGGTGAGTTCAGCAACATTAAAAATAGCCCCGTTTGGCAAAAAGTGGAGATACCAGAGCAAAAATGTCGCTATATCAAACTTAAGGCATTGAAAACCATCGATGGAAATCCTCCCAGTTTCGCAGAAGTTGGAGTGTTCACCAAACATTGAACGTATCACTGACTATATATTAACTGAACTTAATTTCACCAAAACATTCGATGAAGAAGATTTCCGGAATTATTGCCGCTCCCTTTACGCCCTTCAACCAAGACCATCAGGTCGACTATGAAAGAATCGAGATGTTTGCTCAATTATTAAAGCGCAACCAAGCGGATGGAGCCTTCATATGTGGAACCACTGGTGAAAGCTCCTCCTTATCTCATCAGGAAAAAATAAGAATTTTTGAATCCTGGTCAAACCATCGTCATGCTGGCCTTCAATTGATTGCGATGCTGGGTGGTACCTGTCTGGAAGAAATGAAAGAATTGGCGGTAGTAGCTGCCAACCTTGGACTGGATGGGATATCCATTCTGGCTCCATATTATCTCAAACCCAATCTGGATCAATTAATCGAAGTTTGTGCTCAAGTAGCTGCTTCAGCACCTGATCTACCCTTTTTCTATTATCATATTCCTTCATTGACGGGCGCATATTTCTCTATGCGGGTCTTTTTGGAGAAAGCGGAAGCTCAGATCCCAAATCTGGCAGGTATTAAATATACGCATAGTGACTTAATGGATTTTAGTTTATGCAAAATGCATAGAGACGGATATTATTCTATGTTGTGGGGCAGTGATGAAATTTTACTTTCCGGTCTTGTAGCCGGGGCCGATGGTGCGGTGGGAAGCACCTATAATTATGCCCTTCCTCTGTATCAGGAAATTATAAAAAACTTTAATTTAGGTAATATACCCGAGGCAGCAGCACTGCAGAAGCTCTCCATGAAGATGGTTGATTTGTTAATGAAACATGGTGGGAATAGGGCTGGTAAAGGTTTTATGAAAATTATTGGTGTTGATTGTGGTCCATGCCGTCTTCCTCTTACATCATTAACCAACGAGCAGATTTCCCAATTAGAAGCAGATCTCCATGAAATAAATTTTCCTGAATTTTGCAGTAAATTCTAGATCAGATTAGAAGCAGAAATCTTTTTCAATTTATTTAAAACATGCGCACAAAATTTAGATTAATAGAATCGACAAAAGAAAGTGCAATATCAACCATTGATAAATCCCCCTTCAAATTCTTTTATTTCTCCTTAATTGTTATTTATTGGTCATGCTCATCCACTCCTTCTGCAGAGACGATCGCGGACCCGTGGTTAAAAATGGATACCATCCTGAATCTCATCCAACCGCCGGAATTTCCTGATCGTTCGTATTCTGTCATCGATTTTGGCGCTTCAAATGATGGTGAGCAAGATGCTCGAAATGCCATTCAGAAATGCATTGATAAATGTGCAGCTGATGGGGGTGGAAGGGTAATTATACCCGCTGGAAATTATTTGATTAATGGTCCGATTCATCTGGATAACCATGTCAATTTACACCTGGAGGAAAATGCTTATGTCCGTTTTGGCGTCTATCCTGATGATTATCTTCCCCCAGTTCGCACTCGTTGGGAAGGAATGGATTTGATGAACTATTCAGCACTGGTCTACGCCTATGGTAAAAACAATATTGCAATCACCGGACAGGGAACACTTGATGGACAGGCATCAGAGCAAAATTGGTGGCCATGGAAAGGACTGGAACAGTATGGATGGAAGGAAGGAATGCCTAATCAGGAATCGGAAAATGGAAAACACGGACTGCTCAAAATGAATGGAAATCGCACCCCCATCGATCAACGAGTCTTTGGATCTGGTTCCTATCTACGACCAAATATGATTCAACTTTTTCAGTGCCAAAACATCCTCATCGATGGTGTGACTTTAAAAAATTCACCCATGTGGGTCATGCATCCGGTATTGAGCGAAAATATAACTATTAAAGATGTCAAGGTGATTAGCCACGGACCGAATAGTGATGGTTGCGATCCGGAGTCCTGTAAAAATGTACTTATTGAAAATTGTTTCTTTGACACCGGAGATGATTGCATTGCTTTAAAATCCGGACGGAATGAAGATGGACGATCAATCGGAAAACCCATCGAAAATGTTATTATTAAAAACTGTCGGATGAAAGATGGCCATGGTGGCGTAGTTATTGGTAGTGAAGTTTCCGGTGGCGCAAGAAACATTTTTGCCACGGATTGTTTAATGGACAGCCCAAATCTACAAAGGGCCATTCGTATTAAAACGAATAAAGTCCGCGGAGGCACTTTAGAAAATCTTTATTTCCGCAATCTCGATATTAAACAAGTAACGGAAGCCGTTGTAAAAATCAACGCCAATTATACGATCGACAATAAGAGTGCCGATGAATTTATTCCGGAAATCAGAAATATCTTCGTAACCAATATTAAATCGGATAAAAGCAAATACGGAGTCCTGATTGATGGATACGACGAAAAACATCCGATCAACAATGTTACTATTGAGGATTGTCAGTTTAATGGGGTAAGTGATGGCAATCCCATAAAAAATATAGCTAACCTTACGATCAAAGGAGTATATGTCAATGGAGAAGCCTGGAAATGACTGAGGATTTTCCCCCTGTTGTGGTAAATTATTTTTTTTTAAAAAGAAACGATTTTATTCAAGATTCCTTTTGATTAGTTTCTTCAAAGCCGGTACAGCATTTTTACCCACATCGCTAAAAATAACTTTGCCATCTTTTATTAAATAAAAAGTTGGTGTAGCTCTTTGTTCGTCATACACATCCCATGCTTCTGGACAATATGCTACTAAATTTGGTTCAATCGGAAAAGATTTAAAATTTATCTAAAATATCCTTTACTTCATTTTCCCTGCAGATTACATTCTAATTTATTAAGCTCTTGTACAGCGTGAGAAATCCTCTCAATTCCTGATGTGCATCATCAGAAAAAGGACAATAAACAGACCAGAATTCAATCAGTTCTAACTTGTTTTTAACCGGTAGGGTATAAATATCACTGCTATCCAAAACATTCACTACGTTGATTGAAGGAGCTAATCCC
>JAGQWV010000361.1 GCA_020437045.1 Saprospiraceae bacterium
TTGACAGTGGAAAGTCTGTACAGGTCTATCCCCTTCGCCTTTTCTACGAAATTGATGCTGATGAAACTCGTGAAAAAGAAATTAAGGTAACTTTTGCCGTGTCAAGAAGGAATCTTAAGAAAGCTGTCGATCGAAATCACATTAAAAGATTGATGCGGGAATCATATCGGCTTAATCAATATCAATTAAAAGATCAATTGGCCATTCAGGGTACTTTAAACCTGGTTTTTCTTTATTATATAAAAGATAAGTTTTCGTTTTCGGCGATGGAAAAGGCCACAATAAAGGTGCTTGGACGTTTAGTAAAAGAATTGAAAAATCCGAATGACTAAAATACTGTATTTAATTCTTTTTCTCTTTATTGCCAATGCTTCTTGGAGCCAGAAGGCGTTGCTCCTCGAGCGGGTGGGGACTTTGAAAACGAGAAAATATTTTGTGGGTGAAACCTTGGTTTACAAATTAAAAAATGATCGAAAACATTGGCTGGAAGAGGTGATTGTTGATCTTGATCTTGATGCCGGATATATTCTGTTTGAGAATCGCACGATTCCTATCGATGATATCTTTGCTATACAAATTCGGGATGCAGGAAGAGGTGCCCGGATTTTGTCGACCCTTTTAACAACATTCAGCTATTCCTGGGGATTCTGGTCTTTGGTTTCCCTCGCATTTGGTGATGCACTAACTCCATTTACCATTGGAGTAGGACTAGGATCATTTCTAATTGGAAAGCTTTTACGTGTAGCCTTTTTTAAAACCTATCGCCTGAATGAGCGCAAGAGATTGAGGATGATTGATCTGACCTTTTATCAAACAATTCCGATCCGGACCTAGTAAAGTTAAATGTCACTAGACAAATCGAGTCTTTGCATATGGTGTTCTATAGCCAGCCGATAGCCGTCGAGTCCCAGTCCGGCGATGCTGCCAATCGCTTTGGCAGCAGTCAGTGACTTACTTCTATAAGATTCTCGAGCATGAATATTGGAAATATGCACCTCGATAGCGGGAGTGGTGATTGCCGATAATGCATCTGCTATGGCCAGGGAAGTGTGGGTAAAGGCACCTCCATTCAGTATAATTCCATCATAGGAATAACCCACATCATGAATTTTGTCGATTATTTTTCCTTCGTGGTTCGATTGAAAGTATTCCAGCTCAATCTTCTTCTGATAATGCTCTCGCAAGATTTCAAAGTAATGTTCGAAAGACATATTCCCATAAATGTCTACTTCGCGTTTACCCAACAGATTGAGGTTGGGTCCATTGATAATGATGATTTTTTTCATGCCTGGATTACTAAGTAAATCTGATATTGGCCGTAAAAATGCTACAAATTTTTAATTTGCCATTTCCGAAAGAAACATAATTCTCACCAGTTTAATTTCTTCCGGGGTAATATCGTCATCACCCAACTCCGCAATAGCATCGTCAATGGAATCGGTTTCGGATTCCATGAAATAATCGTAAATATCTTCCTTGGCATATTCATCGATATTCTCTTCGACATAATATTGAATGTTGAGCTTGGTCCCGGAATTCACGATCATATTCATCTCATCGATGAGCTCATTCATTGACATCGAAATACTACTGGCAATGTCATCAAGTGACAATTTACGGTCTACACCCTGAATGATAGATACTTTTGATTTTGATTTGTTCGCCACCGATTTTACGACAAAGTCCGTTGGCCGGTCGATATCATTTTCTTCGACGTATCCTTTGATTAGTTTAATAAAGGACATACCGTATCTTTTTGCCTTACCTTCTGATACGCCGGATATTTTGACCATATCTTCCATCGAGATCGGGTACTGAGTAGCCATATCTTCCAGTGAAGGGTCTTGAAACACGATGTAAGGTGGTACCCCTTTCTGTTTGGCGATCGATCGACGCAGATCTTTCAGCATTTTTAAGAGGGTGTCATCCAGCGCCATTGCTGAAGTAGCTGGCTCTTCATCCGGTAGATCGCCATAATCTTTATTCAGGGGGATCTCAAATGGAAATGGTGCTTCGATAAAATCCTTTCCCTTTTGAGTAAGCTTTATGATGCCGTATGTTTCTACATCTTTATACACAAAACCTTCCAGGATTGCATTGCGATAAACGCTTTCCCAAAAGACTTTGTCATGGTGCTGTCCCTTTCCAAACCGTTGCAATTTTTCAAAGCCAAATCCCTGGACCTTTTCGTTTAAATTACCTTGCAGGTATTCCACCAGGACTTTGCCGTGATAATTTTCTTTCAAATCTTCTGCTGCCTGGAGTGCCATTAGTAAGTCTGCTGTTACATCGATCTTTTCTTTGGGATTTTTGCAATTATCACATTGTTTATTGCAGTTTTCTGCTTCAAATTCTTCTCCAAAGTATCGCAGTAAGAACTTTCTTCGGCAGGAGGCGGTTTCGGCATACGCCATCATTTCGATGAGTAGTTGCAGACCCATTTCTCTCTCGGCGACCGGTTTGTCCCGGAGGAATTTCTCCAGCTTTTGAATATCCTTAGGTGAATAATAGGCTACGCAATGACCTTCCAGACCATCTCTACCGGCTCTACCTGTTTCCTGATAATAATTTTCAATGCTTTTCGGAAAATCGTAGTGAATTACAAAACGAACATCCGGTTTATCGATACCCATTCCAAATGCAATCGTTGCTACGATGACATC
>JAGQWV010000362.1 GCA_020437045.1 Saprospiraceae bacterium
TCTTCGACAGAATATTTATGCCACTGTTTTTCACCAAGTTCTATTAATGCTTGTATTTCTTCCGCTTTCGATGGCAACGTCGGATCACCTGGTTTTTGGTTTGACATATCGATATTTGAACTTTTAGCGGGCGAAGCTACAAAATTCACACTATTGGAGCATAGTCATGGTTCGAAGTGGCAGTAGTTGTCTAAAGTACCTTTGCAATTTATCTGATAACGGCAATTTTTCGCCTGACAAAACCTTTTGCGAGCTGGACATTACAAAAAAACATTCCAGAATTTAATGGTGCCAATCCCAGTGTGAATTTGTCACTGTTGATATTTTCAAACTTACTTATTAGTTCGCCGTCCAAATTATAGAAAGAAACGGTTTTGATTTCATCTCCGGACTCTAAATAGATAGTTTCGTTGGCAGGATTGGGATACAGATTAAATGCAACGGATTGATAATCGTACTGTTGGGTTGTCAAGCCATATTTTTGAATGACAATTTCATTATCATTCGTATATGAAGAACCGAAAACATAAAAATCATGATCGTCCAATGCTATTATTTTATTGATTTTATCATCGCCCCCCCAATCAGTCACCGTCTTACTGATCAGTTCTCCCGAGTCAGCGGATAATACCAGTAGCAGAAAATCAGATGTGCCTGCTGAATCCATCTGTTGTTCGCCTCCCACCACTACTTGATTATTTATTTGAATCATGTCATTACCACTTTCGTAAGTCGCATTATCTTCATTTTGATATCTGTAACTCCACCTTTCGTCACCATCTGAGTCAAACTTCATAGTTAATGCATCACCTCCTGTAGAAACTCCCCAATGTTTTCCTGTCACGAATATTCCTTGGGTATTGGAGATTAGGGTATTTACTTTATCTGCAAAAGAGTTTTCTGGAAGATTTTTAGGGATATAATAATCCCACAGATGATTTCCATTTTGGTCCAGTTTGGATAAACCATAGAGACCAAGGTTTAGTGCAGCGTAAAATTGGTCTTTGCCCAGATCCGAATAGAGGTCAAAATAATGTGGTGGTCTTACAATAAAAGTGTCTCTAAATTGCCCCCCAAAATCGTAACTCCTGATCACTGAATACTCGCCAACCTCTTGCCGTACGAGCACCGGTATCAGGAATTCTTCTTCATTACTGTAAATGCCCTGGAATATTTCGCTAAAAGTACTATCGGTTTCAATGGTGGTTCTGGACCGTAGCTCACCGTTTTTTCCGTAGTGAAATATCATCAAATTGCGAACGAGTGGCAATTCACTAAGTATGATCACTGAATAGGTGGTGTCGTCCAGTTTTAGAATCTTTTCTCCCTTTACGAAAGAAGAATCACTTGCCGTAAAAATATCGATCCAATCTTCTGTCCCATTATCGTCCACTTGAATAGTGAAGGAACTACTTGCCTGATCAAGAATTACATCAATGTCAACAACAAACCGACGATAAACTTCTCCTGATAATAGTATTTTGCCGTCTTGATCGATGTAAATGTCGTTTAATGATGGAAAAAGCAATGAATCTCCACTGAATTGATAGTGCCACTCCAAATCCCCTGATGGATTGATCTTGTACACATTTACTCCTCCGGTAGTATCCTGAAATTGTTGGCCGGCTATGAAGATATCACCATGATTGGAGACTCGATACTTAATTGAATAAGGATCTAGCAATAAATTATATTGATTCTGCCACTGGAGTTGCAATTGGGCAAAACCCTGATTTGAGAGCAAGAATAGACTAAGTAATACATTATAAGACGATGCATGCATGATCACTAGTTGTGATGACTAAAACAAAATTAATACATCATCCAATTTAGATTTTTTACCAACTTCCGTCAAGAGATAAATCCATCATTTAAAAGCTCCTCAAGAGGGATTCCATATCGATTTGTTTCCGTAACACGTCTTCAATCTTAGAGACATGCACCCGATCTTGTGCTAAGGTATCACGATGCCGGATTGTAACACTATTGTCTTCCAATGAATCGAAATCCACCGTTACGCAAAATGGTGTACCGATGGCATCCTGACGTCGATATCGGCGTCCGATGGCATCCTTTTCATCATATTGGCATTGAGTGAAAAATTTCAGATCATTAAAAATGGCTTTTGCTTTTTCTACCAATTCCGGTTTATTTTTTACCAAAGGTAAAATCGCACATTTTATGGGAGCAATGGCAGGGTGCAATTTCATTACTACCCGGGTTGAATCCTTGCCGTCTGCATCCGGTACATTTTCTTCCTGTAAAGATTGACTAAGCATTGCTAAAAACATACGGTCACAGCCAATGGAGGTTTCAATTACATAGGGTACATAGTTTTTCCCCATTTCCGGATCGAAGTATTGCATTTTCTTGCCGGACAGTTCCTGGTGACTACTTAAGTCGAAGTCAGTCCGGCTATGGATACCTTCTAATTCTTTAAATCCAAAAGGAAAATCAAATTGGATATCTACTGCCGCATTGGCATAATGAGCCAAGTTATCATGGTCGTGAAATCTTAATTTCTCCGCAGGAGTACCCAACGCTTTGTGCCATTTTAATCGGAGCTCTTTCCAGTAGGCATACCATTCCATTTCTTCACCTGGCTTGACAAAAAATTGCATTTCCATCTGTTCAAATTCGCGCATTCGGAAGATAAACTGACGAGCTACGATCTCATTTCTAAATGCTTTACCAATTT
>JAGQWV010000363.1 GCA_020437045.1 Saprospiraceae bacterium
CTTTGCATTGGGCATTTTCTCCGGCACATAACCCAGGTGCCACTTGCCAATATGGGCCGTCGCATATCCTGCTGCCTTAAAAACCTCCGCCATAGTAATCTCTTCCGGTGGTAATCCATGAGGGCCACCCTGAGTGGACCCGGCATTACCCGGCACTCCGGCCCGATTGGGTACCCGCCCGGTAAGTAGTGAGGCCCTCGACGGTGAGCATACCGCCGATCCTGCATAAAACTGGGTAAACCGCAATCCGGAATCAGCCAACCGATCCAGATTTGGTGTCTTCAAATCCTCCACACCATAAGCTCCCATATCGATTGACCCCTGATCATCGGAAAGAATGACAATAACGTTAGGTCGCTCCTGACTCCACAAAATAAAACTGGATAACACCAGCAAAATGCATAACAAATTGCGAAGAAAGAATCTTGCTGTCATTAAATCACTTTTCATTACGATCATTGAAATAGGTGTTTATATTAAAAAGTACGGCAGTTAACATCTTCTAAAGACTTCCTGAAGATTTATGTTTAAATATAAAGAAGATCACCAAAACATCTTAAACCGCAATACATAACCCTCGGTAATCTCCAAGTAATTAAATCCGGTATCCTATGTGAAATGTAGTCAAGTATCTCCCTTTATAGGGTATGCTATCAAAAGCATATCGTACTCTGGAGTCCTTAAAAGGAAAATGTGGCCATCACCGGAAAATGATCCGAAAGGGTTTTTGGTACTCCCTCATTATAGATCTTTATGCCACTGCAATGTCGTACGAGCGCTGGACTCACCACTATATAATCGATGCGTTCTTTATTGACTTCAACTTGATCAGCAGTTTGATAGATACCTACCAGTGCAGGTGTGGGAAACGAATAACGTTTGTCTGCCTCTACAAAATAAGGACACATATCAATTAATGGCTGTGATAGAAAGGTGGATATGACCGAAAAATCATGTGCTCCATCCCGTAAATTGGAATATTTGCTCTTTTCATCACTATTCCTGTATTTCTCCAACAGGCTTTTATTATGGATTAACCGGTCCGCATCAAATGGGGAATGGGAATTAAAATCTCCGAGTACCATTACTCTTTCTCTGCCATCTGCTTTGATTTTATCCGTGATGATGCTGGCCTCCCTCCACCGAAATTCGCAGTCTGCTGGCGATAAGTGTACCACATAAAAGTCAATGCCGAACGTCTCAACATGTAACATACCATGCCACAAGCTATCGAGCATACGGTCCTTAACTACTATCGGGCTTTGGGAAGTAAGACCTACCGGATATCCCTCCGTTTTAAGAATGACTGCATAGGAATGGCCCCATCTTTTCGCATCAAGGAGAAGCTTTTCTTCGGTGTATCCGCACAATTCTTGCAACGCCAAAACATCCGGATCCTGCGCACGGATCCAGTCCACAAAATCATTATTACGGGCCGTGTCTTTTCCCCAGTCAAATCCATTCCAGATATTATAGGTCATTACCTTTAATGTACCTTTCATCTCCTGGCAAAATAACCGGGATAAATGACCGGTGCTCGCTACTAATACCAGTAGTAATATCTGGAGAAACTTTCCAGCTCTGGATATTTGTATTCGCATCATATCATATTATGGTTGAAAATATAGAATTTTGCTGGAAATACTACATTCATGGTCTGCATCACAGATTAAACGGATTAATGGATTTCGCAGATTTATCGGGTAAGTGCGGGCAGATCTTCCCTCAGGGACCAAGGGCGAGCGCTGGGATTTATTTTAAAAAAGCCGGCGAATATAAATTCGCTTCTACCTCTGAATAATTATCATCGATCATTTCTAATCCCGCATTCGAAAAATCCCGTCATTCGAAAAATTTCCAATTAACCTTTTCGCTATAATTAAATGCTTCCTTATTTCCTGGATTAAAAGAACACTCCCATTTTCCATCTTCTAATTTGGCGGTTAATTCGGACCAGGAAAACAAGCCCTTTTCGTAATCAAAGCTTACTCCATCATCATCATATAACAAATAGGAGCCTGGAGCAGTACCATATTTCCGCACCTCCAGGGTCAGTTTTTCATCTGGACGTGGAGCCTGGTTCCGAGCCTCAATCATCGGAATTATACCTCCATCTTTTACAAATAAGGGAATTTTATCCAATCCTGGTTTTACCGTGATCCAATCACCATTACCGACATAGGCTCCTGTATAAAAATCATACCATTTGCCCGGTGGAAGTGCCACCCTCCTGATACTGTCACCAGTAAACATGGGTGCGACCAGGATCGATTCGCCCATCATATATTGATAGGTTATAGAAGGTGCGTCAGCCAGCCCACGCAGCGATGCATATCCACTTTCGAGTTGCATTGCCCGGAAAGGCGGAATGCCTTCCTGTTGATACCGCGCAAATGCCGTATAGAGATATGGCAATAATTGCATTCGTAATCGGGCCACATCCCTCACCTCATTTGCGACCTCCGGAAATGTCCATGGTTTGGTACCACTGGACCAGGCATTTAACATGGCCATCGGAGAAAAACATACCGACTGCATACGGCGCAACCATTCTTCTGCAGATCCGGATGCCCGCACTTCCGGCGTCCATAGCACACCGATAAAGCTGCTGTTAATCAGTGCTGTGATAAAATCTTTATGACTGTAATAATCATTGTAAATCACATAGGGCATCGCACTGGCTCCGGCATTAGACGCCCGGACTAAACCATATGTCCGCTTATTTATTTGGTAAAACCAATCTGCAGTCATCTTTTGCAGGAGCAATCCATAACATTGTCGCATGACCTCTGCTGAATACCCGGAAGGAAAACGGGCAACATCGGGCCACAACCAATTATCGAAGCCATCCACTTCATCAATTTTGAACCCACTAACGCCTATGTCCAGTTGGTATTTTTGAAAATGATGGCGAAATATGTCCCTGGGTTTAGGGAGCGTAAAATCAACTACCAGACCATTCCATACCGTATGGGTACCACTAAATGGTTTGATTGAATCGTAAAGAGATGCCGTTGGCGACACATAGGGATTAAGCCACAAATTAGCCCGGACTCCTTTTTCAGCCAACGTTGTAATCAATCCTTCCGGATCAGGAAACCGGCCCTTGTCCCACTCAAAGGTACACGGGTAAGCCATGCTTTGCCAACCAGGTTCCAGACCGATAAAATCCAGGGGAAAATCATGATCCGCAAATTCCTGCACTTCCCTGAGGATGTCTTGAGCCGTATAAAGAGTCGGAACTCGTTGCGTAAAACCGAGGCCCCATTTGGGTGGCAGATACCCTCCTCCATTATATAGATTATATCGCTGTACCACGTTCAACATGGTGGGTCCACCAAAGACATATACATCGGATCCCTCCGCCGGCACCAGGATCTCTACTGCATCCGAATAGGGTTGAGGCTGCCACAATGTATCAGTATTACGATCCTGCACTATGGGTGGATCATCTGCAGCTACCCGGACACCGGTGCCGGCATAGACCGTAATATACTGAGGTGCATCAATCAACACGCCATAACCCCGGGAAGATATATAGAAAGGTACCGGAGCATGGGTACGACCATTGTCCTTTCCTCCATAATGATCGACATGCAGATTTAAAATTCTGCCGCGCTGATTATGGGTCTGAAATTGCAGTCCTAATCCATAAATTTCTTCATCCCTTTCTAAAGGGAAGCGCAAATAGCTCTTACCATCCACAACTGCAAAATTCATCTTTTCTAACTCCAAGGGAAAGGGGACTTTATCCAAACCGGCTATCGCATCGAGTTTGGGAACAACTCCGGCGGCAGAAAGCAAGGTAAGCGATTGCTGATTTCCGATCGTGGTTTTCCATACGGAATTGGCGACCTCCCGCCACTCTGGTTGAGCAAAGACAGAAAAAGAAATAGTGGATAAAAAGATAAGGAGCTGTGGTTTGACTTTATAAGACACTTTTATCGACATATAGACGAATGTTCTGTAAATACTACCTGCAAGATCGGAATCTCCCTCTCAAGTACTGCTTTATATCTCGATATTTTTCCAGCCAGCAAACCTGATTCTCATTATTTTTTTTGATGAAAAATTGTAACAGATGTCCTACTGGCACTGGCTTAGAGCCCGATTTTAAAACGTAAGATCATTATACAACAATGTAAAAAATTAAAATTATGGCGTTGCATCCTTGTTAAAGTCACTAAAATTATCTTATATTAAGAGAGGATACTGCATTTCGATTTTTTTACTACTGCGAACATTACTTGGTACTAAGCCTAAGAACCAAAGGGGGTAGCCTATGCCTCTGATCAAGCATTTTAAACATAAATCTTATTACAATGAAATGTACTAACTATGAAAAATATAGTATACAATACAATTATTATACGATGGTGGTGTTTGCTGGTAGCACTATTTTTTATCCAAATGCATTTATTTTCTCAAGTGACTCAAACCATTACCGGAACCATCTT
Organism: Saprospiraceae bacterium; assembly: GCA_020437045.1. Taxonomy (GTDB): domain Bacteria; phylum Bacteroidota; class Bacteroidia; order Chitinophagales; family Saprospiraceae; genus JABDMH01. The sequence goes on from JAGQWV010000363.1 coordinate 4,458, forward strand.
TGATGAAGATAATGAACCGTTGATCGGGGCCACTGTGCTGGTAAAAGGAACCTCTCAAGGCACGACGACTGATCTGGATGGTATGTACAAAATGGAAGGTGTCACGGCCAGTGATACATTGGTTTTTTCGTACACCGGATTTCAGGTGCAAGAGATTGCCGTTGGTGATAAAATTTCAATTGATGTCATATTATCCCATAGTCTGGTGAGTTTGGATGAAATTGTGGTGATCGGCTATGGCACAGCAAAAAAAAGTGATTTAACCGGTTCGGTAGCCAGTGTAGCTCCTGAAAGACTGGTAGACCGGCCCGTTCCCAACGTGGGTAAGGCTCTGCAAAATAAAGTATCCGGCGTGCAGGTAATTCTGCAGGCAGCTGGTGAACCGGGATCACGACCACAAGTCCGGATCCGGGGTACTAATTCAATCAATACGAACAGTGAGCCCTTATTTGTTGTCGATGGGATTGTCGGGATGAATAATGCCTTGTATAGTCTTGATCCAAATGATATCATCAGCATGGATGTACTGAAAGATGCATCAGCTACCGCTATTTACGGTACCCGGGGTGCCAATGGAGTGGTCATTATCAAAACCAAAAGAGGAGAAGCGGGTAGGACCAGAGTAAATTATTCCGGATCATTGACGCGCAGCATAATGACCCGCCACAACTATACGGTTACGGCAGATCAGTTTATGTATCTATACGAACAAGCTTTTCGCAATACACCAAAATATGGCACTTTAAATTCTGAGAAAGACTATCGGGGTGGTGATGGCACCGGACTTTCCTGGTCGGAAATGCCACATTTATTTGAGCAAGTACCCCAAGGCTCTTATTTCATGGATTTTATCGGTAATGACGGCAATTATTATCGGCCCAGATTTTACTCGGACTGGGAAGATTATGCATTTAATCCCGCATGGTCTTACAACAATCATATTGACATCAGTGGAGGATCGGAGAAAGCCCGGTTGTCGCTATCCCTGGGTCAAGTCGATCAAAACGGTTTGATGATTGAATCATGGTACAAGCGATATAATGCCAAAGCCAGTGCAGACATCGAAATAAGCAAATGGCTCAGTGCCAGTGCCAATATAAACTATAGTAATGCTAATAAAAGCCGGGGGGATGATCAAACCCGAACCATTTCAGAAACGTGGCCAATTTTACCTCCGAAATATCCTGATGATCCTGCCATCTATGGCATATATGCCGGAGATTGGAGTACCGGCCGGGACTTTCCGGTTGGCGAAAACTGGCGGAACATTCTGTACGTCATGGATCAACAGGGAGGATATTATCAAGATAACCAAATCACCAGTGGCATTATCCTCACTGCCCAAATTACTCCCAACCTGAGTTTTAAAACTGATTTTGCCATTGATAACAGGTCATACGATAGCAGATGGGCCCGAGGAAATTATCAGGGGAGTACCCGCTCAGAAGCAAGAGCCAGTAATGAAAAATGGTCTTATTGGCAGACACAAAATTATTTTGATTACAACCAGGAGTTTGGTGATCACTCCTTCACCGGATTGGTTGGATTAGCCTGGTCAAAGGATATCTATAATTTCCTGGAAGCAAGAGCTTATAATTTCTCATCTAATTTTTATAGTTATAATAATCTTGGTGCCGGAACGGATATTCCCAATGTCTCATCCAACAATACCGAAGGAGCGCTTAATTCATACTTTGCCCGGTTTAACTACGGATACAAAAACAAATATTTACTGACACTTACGGGCCGGGTCGATGGATCTTCAAAATTTGGAGAAAATAATAAATATGCTTTTTTCCCATCGATGGGCATAGCCTGGAAAATTTCCCAGGAAGACTTCATGGCCTCCAGCAATGTCATTTCGGACCTGAAGCTACGAGCCAGTGTGGGTCAGACCGGCAACCAGGAGATTGGCAGCTTTGTCACACAAAGTTTTATCAATAATACGAGTGTCTACTTCGGTGATTCAAAACTTGCCGCACTTTATCCGGGATCCACGGGTAATCCCGATCTCAAATGGGAGACAACGACCCAGTATGATTTGGGCATTGACCTGGGTCTTTTTAATAACAGGATTAATCTTGTGTTTGATTTTTATTATAAGAAAACGACTGATCAATTATTCAGACTACCCTTACCCCGATCCACAACAACCGGAGAGGCCTGGGTAAATTTCGGAGCCGTAGAAAACAGAGGTTTTGAAATCGATTTATTCACCCGGAATATGGTTCGGGGCACATTTACGTGGAACAGTCATTTCACCCTATCATTTAACCGAAACCGGATTCTGGAGCTAGGGCCTACAGGGGCCGATGTCTTCTTAGATACGGGTGCCGGAAATGCCACATCTGTGTATCGCGTTGGTTCTCCGATCGGGTCTTTTTTTGGACTAAATCGCATTGGAGTATGGAGCACCATGGAGGCGGCGGAAGCGGCACGCTACGGAAGAGTTCCTGGCGATCTGAAATTTGAGGATGTCAATCAGGATGGTAAAATCGAATTAATCTCCGATGGTGATATTATTGGAAATGCGTATCCCAAATTTTATGGCGGATTTTCCAATGAGTTTAAATATGGCCGTTTTGATGCGAATATCAACATTCAATTTTTAGGAGGGGTTAATAAAGCGATTGTGCATGAATCTGCAGAAGATCGTCAATTTGTTTCCGGAATGGTCAATACCGTGCTAAATGCCTGGAGACCCGATCATCAAGGCCCCGAAGTGCAGGTGGCGCAAGTACGGGCGGGAAATGCCGGAGCCCGTTACGACTCTTACTCCGACACCCACCAGATGTACGATGCATCTTTTATAAGAGGTTCGTCTGCTGCGTTGGGATATTCCTTCAAACCAATGCCATCCATGGAAAGAC
>JAGQWV010000364.1 GCA_020437045.1 Saprospiraceae bacterium
CGAAAATTTGGCAAACCATGATGGTCAAATAGATAAACTTCATTCTTATTGTTTTTGTATCTGATGAGTTAGTATGACAAATTTCTGGTTCAAAGTTGTCCAAAAAAACAGAATCAGTATATTGGTCTTAAAACCAATCCTACCCAAATATAGTTTATCAAAGCAAAGCCTGATGCGATAAATATCTCTTTTCGTCTTGTATTTTACATTTGTATGTGGGAACAGTGCCTAAGGAGCGTTTTGAGAAAAACTGGTTATTCGGAAAATCTATCAAGCTGAGGATTTGTTGGTAGACCATTAACTTTGTAGTCATGAAGATTAAAATCCTGGCCTTTGGGATTGCCAAAGATATTTTGGGTAACAGAATCATCAATCTGGAAATTCCCGCGGCAGCCACCGTCGGAGCTTTAAAAGAACACCTGGAACAAATCTATCCGGATTTCAAAAAACTCAGGTCGCTAAAACTAGCTGTAAACCAGGAATATGTTGATGATGGATTAGTCATTTCCGATAGTGATGAGATTGTCATCATACCTCCCGTTAGTGGTGGATGATCCTGTACTTGATACCACGGCAAAAATTAATAAAACTCAAACCAAGATCTATGACTGAAACCTTTGATATTCAACTGCGGTCATCTTCATTGTCACTCACGCAATGTTATGAGTTTGTGTCTCATGAGGGTTGCGGTGGTATCGATATTTTTGTAGGAACTGTTCGAAACCACACCGCTGGAAAGACTGTCGTTGCTCTCGATTTTGAGGCTTATGAGCCCATGGCACTCGCTGAAATGCGCAAAATCGCCGTGTCAATGATGGAAAAATTTCAAACCGTTAAAATCGCAATTCACCATCGAACCGGGTTATTAAAGATTGGTGATGAAGCGGTCATTATTGCTGTTTCAGCTGCTCACCGGGCAGCCGCATTTGCAGCCTGTCGCTATGCCATCGATACCTTAAAGGAAACAGTTCCGATCTGGAAAAAAGAGATCTTTGCCGATGGAGAGGTTTGGGTCGCAGCCCATCCCTAAGAGTTACCTTATACAATATCAGAATGCTCCGATAAACCCAATTCTACCTTAGCACCACCTCCCCTTGATTGGCCTTCTAACGAAAATAGCCTTAACTTGTAGCACAGAAATTTAAGAATTATGTTCACCAGAATTTTTGCCAGTGTTCTTTTACTGTTGTTTTTTATCAGCAGTACTCAGGCACATGTGGTCTTGGAGACCCGTCTCACGGGAAAGAGTTTTAAACCTGAAGAAACGATTGATATCAAGTGGTCTATCTTGGTGGAGCACGATCAAATTGACTGGGGACTTTACTTTTCGAAGGATGGAGGAGATAACTGGGAACCTATTGAGGAGGGACTTCCCCTCTACCAAGTGACCTATGAATGGACAGCGCCCCATATCGAATCATCCAAGATGTTGGTCAGAATTGTTCAGAATAATGACATGACGGAAGATTATTTTGACATTTCCGACACGTTTTCAATTCATTCGGACGAGGTGACTCCCATTTACAACTGGGCCGATGTCAGTATTGACATCAACTTATCACCAAATCCCGTTCAGGATATTGCTCAACTGAATATTCACTCACCATTACAAGATTTCACAGTACGTGTCTTGACTACCGATGGACAGATTGTTGAGAAATTACAGGAGCAGCAAATCGAAGAGGATGACCATATTTTCTACTGGGATACTACAAACATGAGTTCGGGATTATATCTTGTAGAAATCGAAAGACAGAGTAAAGTCCTGGCGGTGCCGATAGTAGTAAATCATTGATTTTAAGCTATTTGTAACTATTCCAGAATTGACATTCAGCAATGTGATTACCCAATTAAAATCATTTAAGGATCGATAAAAAAGCGTCTTTCGTCGCCTGGAAACCATTTGCTATAAAAACCTCCACGTCCAACCCGGGGATTTTCTGCGCTAAATTGCTATTCTGACTTGCCAAAGTGACCGGATTAAGCACCTTTACTGGTACTGGACTATGCTTTATCAATTGGGGAATATCAAAATTCCTGATCATTGTGGGAGTCAGTGAGGTCATAAATTTCACCGGATATTCCTGAGCATGCCGCAAGCTTTTGGCGGAAATGATACAGTCTTGCAGAATGACCTTTTCCGAAGATATCCCCAAGTTTACGGCCATTAAGGTTTCAATGGCTGCATTTCCTCTTCCAATTAGAGTAACAGGAAGATTATCCGGATTTCTGGCAACTGCAAATTGCTGCAAAGCCGAGAGTTCTCCTACCCGTATTCCAGCAGGAAAGCGACCGGTCAAAATTCCACCATACCAAATATTGAGAGGAACACTTTCAATGGAAGCATCACCTCCGAATTTATCAAACATTTCTCCATAACCACTCAAATCAGCAAGAACAACTTCATATCCCGATCGCAGAAAATCAAAAACTACATCGGTTGAATCCTGATGGGCAGCTTTACCCTGATCATCCAGATAGATGACCAATTTTGACGCCATTTTTCCCTTGGGTTTTAACCAAACTACAGGCATATGATAGCGATTATCCAGGAGTAATAAATATTTCTCCATCGTATAGCCGGTCTCTTGTGTGGCCCCGGAAAAAACCGGTTTCCAGGTGATGGACTCCTGAAACCCAATCAATTTTGGCAGGAGAAGTTTTAGGGGATTCCGATCATCCGGTACATCATCTTTAAGCACTTCTTCCTGAACGCTAAACAGATTCTTGTGATACCCGTCATTAAATAATTGACCTGACTGGGAAACCCATAATTCCTCCTCCGAAAAGATTTCCACTTCTTCGTCTTCAGAACTCCCTGGATTATTTAAGTGTTTCCGAAAAAAGGCATAAGTTGCCTCTCTATTCTTCTTAGTTGATTGATGAGGTGCATCATCTTCGACCATCTGCAAATTTTCCCCTTCATTATAAGCGTTGAAGGCTTTCTTCGCTTCTTCATAAAGCTCACGGGCTCCTTGAATACTAAATATATCCCGCGTGGTGGTCACCATTAAAGTAGGTTTAGGAGCCCTCACCTCCACTAGATCAGCAAGGTCAAGACCTGCTTTTAGGAAATTGACGATGTTTTGCTCGGCATCCTGGGGACCTCCACTGGCCAGAAGGTAGGAGAAAGAAGTCAGGTAGCATTCCGGAGCAGCTGCTTTTATTCGATCGTCGACCGCCATGAGATACGCTGATTGGGTACCCCCTCCCGATCGTCCGGTAACGCCAATACGTTCGGGGTCTATTTCCGGCCGGCTCAATAAATAATCAATTGCCCGAATACCATCCCACACAAAAAATTGGGCCGGAGTAATCCCGGATAGAAATATCTGATTACCTACATAGGAATGTTCATGGGTCGGACCGTACTTTTTAATGCCGTCTTCTTTAAAATATTGATTTCGCTCACCTTGTCCCACCGGATCAAAAGCAAAAACAGCAAAACCTTTTTTCACGTAGTTGATGATCATATGTTGATAAACGGGCGATCGAAATCCTTCATTACTATGTCCACTGCAAAACAAGATGGCGGGGAGAGAGCCAGTGCGATTTTTTGGAAGAAAAAGAGCAGCAGACACCGGATAATCCGGGAAAGATTCAAAAATTATCTTCTCAACCGTAAAATCTGATCGATCGATCGTTTCGGCAACGATTGGGTTCAGTGGTGTTTTTTCCCAGTGGGGAAGAAGCAATTCATCTAATTTATCTCGCACTATTTTTTGCCTTTCCTGCCAGTCTGCTTTGGACTGTATT
>JAGQWV010000365.1 GCA_020437045.1 Saprospiraceae bacterium
CGGAGCAACAAATTCATGACAGGAGCCACAATAGTGACGGGCAAGAATTTCTCCCCTGGAAATTTCGGAGTTTTTCTCTATGGAATCTTCAGCACAAGAAACCCAAATGATTCCGATGGAAAGAATAAAAATACCTTGCCACCAAAGAAAAAGTCTTATCATAAGCAGTTCCAATATCGTCTTATCAGGGCATTATTTTAAATCAAAAGGGCTCATATATTCCATGTAAAAATGAAAATAGCCCAGTTCCCCGGGCTATCTCCATATATGTTATTATAATTTAAATTTAATCCCATCCAAAAATCTGGGTGAGATTGGGGTTTACGATCACATCCGTTTGCGGGATGGGTCGATAATAATATTTAGGTTCCAAAAAGGTCCCTCGATCCGCTACCGTTTGCACGGTTCCACTGTTTCCGTTTTTTAAATATACGTTGGCATCACCACCCTGTTCACTGGCACGGTAGTAGACCAGATCCTGTCCCAGTTCGTTTTGTTCTTTTTCTCCTGCCCCGGGTACGGTTTCGCTGGCATCGATTAAAATGATATCGTCAATACCATCACCGGTCAGATCATATTTTCCTAAAGAAGGGAAATAGAGACCTTCTGGTTCCGCTTCCAATAACTTCCCGGCTTTCCAGCGCATCAGGTCATCAAATCTGAATCCTTCCAATGCCAGCTCAATTCTTCGCTCCCTACGGATTTCCAGCAATACCGGATCACTGATATCAGGATATCTCGCCTGTTGCACAGGGTCAGCTGTAACATCCATGGTTAACCCTGGTACACCTGCCCGTTCTCGGATCACATTAATGGTATTGTCCAGGTCACTTTGGCTGATGGTACCCAATTCTGCCTTTGCTTCAGCCAGGGTGAGTAAGGTTTCCGTATAACGTAGTACCGGGATATCCACATCATTTACCATATTGGGATCATCAACGTTGACCATTCCTTTTCGCTGGTGATATCCGGAGAAATTTTTGGCCAATCGCTGTACATACAAGCCGGTTCCAGTCGTATAGGTGTCTACCCGTTTTAAAATAAAGCCAGGAGCAGCATAGGTTTGTGACAATCGAGGATCACGGTTCACAAATTCTTCCACAAATTGTTTGGTCTCATATCCTTCCTGTTGCGAATAATAGCTGCCGTCCTTCATCAGGTACGCTTGCAGGAGATCTCTGCTGGCAGAAACTTCATAATCACCCCAGATTGTTGCAGAAGATCCCGAGTTCTTGAGATTGGTAATATTGATATTGGCATAGATTATTTCCGGATTGGAAGTGAGATCTACATTAGTAAATAATGCACTGTAATCAGACTCGGGGTCACCGGTGCTGTAAATGCTGAAATTACCGCTATCGACGATGTCCTGTGCTTGATCACGAGCCATTTCCAGGAATTGGGATGCCGATCCCTGGAGGTTCAATTCATCGTGATACTTCCGGAAAGTCCCTTCATACAAAGCTGCCCGTGCCATATAGGCCTTGACTACCCATTTGTTGACCGCTCCTGAAGGCTGATCAGCGATTACATGATCCGCAGCAAAGGAATAATCTTCAAAGATCCGGTCGACGACAAATGCCCGGGGGTCCCGTGCTTTAAAAAGGGCGGCTTCATCATTAGTCTCAATGACGAAATCGTAATAAGGAACATCAGAATAACGTTTCACCATGCCCATATAAAATTGAGCCCGGAAGAACCTTGCCAGTCCTTCGAAGTGATCGAGTTTTTCCTGGGAAATATCCGCTTTGTCAAAATTCTCCAGAAAGAAATTAATCGAGCGGAGATAGCTCCAATTCCAGCCCCCGGTAATGGTTGCCGAACTGGGATCAGGCGTCATCATGGTTTTGACTTCGGTATTTCCTGTTGTACTGGCATTGTCAGTCGCTAAATCACTGATAAACATTGGCCAGCCCGGAAAAGCATAAAGGCCATTGATGTAAAGATTGAGGTCCGCCTCACTATTGAAAAAGTTTTCTTTTCCAATCGATGTCTCCGGAGTACGGTCCAGGAATTCATCATTGCAGGCACCCAGGAAAAGCAGGGTGATCGCAAAAGTTATTATGTGTATATTTTTCATTTTTTTAATTCTATATGATCAATGGTTCAGGGTAATTAAAAATCGACATTCAGTCCGATAGAATATTTGCGCTGAAATGGATAAGCATATCCGGATCCGGTTTGTCTTCCGGTACTTGATGAAGGATCCAGCTTATCATCAACGGAGGTAATCGCTTCCGGATCATAATATTTCTTTACACCTGACCATTCCAGTAAATTATCTCCGCTGACAAAAATGCGTAAGCTGGAAATATTAATTTTATCCATTAAATGTTGGGGAAGTCGATAACCGAGGGTAATGTTTTTCAACCTCAAATAAGAACCATTTAAAAGATACCGGGTCTGCGGAATAGCCAAACCTTTGGATTGATCCACTCGCTCACCCAGATTCCGATCTGCAAGCCAGGCTTGCAATATTGGATAAAAGGCATCCGTGTTTGCATCAGCCAGGCCAGCTGCCAAATACGATTCCGAATGTTTTGCACGCTGAATTTCACTATCGGCTGCACCCCGGTAGAAATCTGTCAGGTGGGCATACCCTCCGGCATAGGGTTGCTGATAAAATCCCCAATAGAGGTAATCCAGCGGGTAATAATCTCGTTTTCCGATACCTTGCAAGAAGACACTGACATCGAAATTGCTCCAATCAGCGCCAAGGTTTACGCCAAATCGATAACGGGGCAGTAAATTGCCAATAACACTAAGGTCTTTCGGATCATCCTGGGTCAGCCCCTTTTCGATCAGACCATTACCATCCTGGTCAATGTATTTTGGCCAGCCCGGTACAATGTTTAAGGCTCCCCAGGGTATCAGGTTGGACTCATTAAGGGCAGCGATTTCGTCTTCTGAAGTGAATAATCCATCACTGGTCAGTCCCCAGATTTCTCCCAGTTCCATACCTTCCCGGTACTGGTTAAGGTTGCCATTAGGATTGTCAAACTTGGTAATGGTTGTCCTGCTATCGGAAAGTACCACCTTGGCATCGAAATGAAGTGGCTTGCCCATGACAGAGAAACGATCCTGATAGGCTATGCCCAGTTCCCATCCACTGGTACGAAGATCTGCCGCATTTTCATCCGGTTCTGCAGCACCCAGGACATCTGGAAGATCAAGGCCCTTGGTGAGCATCCCTTTTGTATCACGGGAGTAAATGTCAAAGTTTAAGATGAACTGATCGGCCCAAAGTCCTACATCAAGACCAGCATTGATCGTTGACACATTTTCCCAGCTGTAATTGGCCGAAACCAACGGGGGTGCGATGATTTGTTGAGGTAGTTTACCATCTATGATGTAATTACCCTGAGATGCTACCAGGTTAGGTATATAGCCATACTCAGCTACGGACTGATTACCCAACGAGCCGTAGGAGCCTCTCAATTTGAGCAGATTGATTGCCGGGACATTGAAGAAAGCTTCTTTGTCGATTCGCCACCCTACAGAAGCCGAGGGGAAGAAACCAAATCGTTTTTCTTCGGGGAATCGTGAGGAGCCATCATAGCGGCCATTAAATTCCACAATATATTTATCAGCGAAAGTATAATTCAGGCGGTAAAATGCCCCTCGAACGGCCCAGTCTAGAATAGATTCATTCACAGTTGGATCTCCGGTAGCCAGGGCAATAGTGGGTAGGGAAGAGGAAATTACATCCGGCCGGTCCACATAGAAAGCTGCCGTGCGGGAGTATTCCTGATTATAACCCAGAATACCGGTGATCTGGTGTTTGCTTCCAAATAGCTTCGAAAATGTACCGTAGATATTGAAGACATTATAGGTGTCATCAATAGATCGTTTATATGCCCGGTTATTACCTTCTTCCTGAAAAAGCTCCGGACCAAATCCAATCAGATATTTACGTTCGTCATAGGTGTCATCACGGTTCCCGCGACGGGCGGTATAGTCTGCATTGATGGTGAAGATATCTTTGACTATTTGATAGGATGCATTAAAGTTGGTCTGATAACTATTGTAAAGCTGGTCGTAAACACCACCATCTGAAAGTCGGGCACCTTCCCGTCCGACAGGAGTATTAGCCCAGGACCCA
>JAGQWV010000366.1 GCA_020437045.1 Saprospiraceae bacterium
CGAATGAGATCGCAAAAAGATATTTAAATTAACGGCAATAATCGATGCGTTGGTCTACTGGTCCTACATCCTGAAAAGAAATTTGAAAGGGGTCTACATCGGACTCCTTTTTTTTTTGATTAAATATCGGCATATACAGCCCTCGCTTGTGGAATGTAAAGGACAAATAAATATTACAATATCAACACATGTTTGTAGCCCCTGGCAATTAAGTTGCAGATGATGCAGGAAATGAGGGTAGGTATAATTTTGTATTGGATCTTCCGTACCGCTATCATTTTAGAGCTATCTAGAGTAGAAGTGACCGAATTTCCCGGTGGGATACAAGGCAAAATATCGCCCTATAGGGTGATAATCGGGCTGGATAATCTTACTATCTTAAGGCAGTCAAAAAACCAAATCAGAAACAGGTATGAAAAAGGCCCTGAAAATTGCAGGATATATCCTTCTTGCCCTACTTCTCCTTATTGTTGTCGGTGCGCTCTATATCAACATTAGTGGCATACCAAAATATCCAGTGAACTTACCCGAATTCCGCGCTTCTATGACTCCGGATGCCATAGACAGAGGAGAAAAACTGGCTTCATTATTATGCGCGGGTTGCCACCTGGATCATAAAAGTGGTCGACTAATTGGAAAACATATGGTGGATGTTCCGGCCGAATTTGGTACCATCTATAGTAAAAATATTACTGCTGATCCAGAATTTGGTATCGGGGGATGGACGGATGCAGAAATCCTTTATCTCTTACGCACGGGCATCAAGCGAGATGGGTACTACGCACCTCCATACATGGCCAAATTACCTAAGATGGCTGATCAGGACATCGATGCCATTATTTCCTTTCTCCGGTCCGGAAGACCTATGGTGAAAGCAGATAAAACGCCTGATCAGGAGCCCATTCCTTCATTTCTTTCCAAGCTATTGTGCCGGGTAGTGTTTAAACCTTTTCCCATGCCTACAGAAGCCATACCTATGCCAGACTCATTAGATGTTTTGGCACTGGGTCAATATCTTGCACACAATCTGGATTGTTACTCCTGTCACTCCGCTGATTTCAAAACCAATGACTATTTGAATCCGGAAAAAAGCGCCGGATATTTTGGTGGAGGGAATAAGCCTCTGAATGAAAAAGGACGGGAAGTTCTAACAGCTAATTTGACTCCTGATCCCGAAACCGGCATTGGCAACTGGACGGAAGAGCAATTTATCCGGGCGGTGAAATATGGCATTAAAGGAAATAATGAACCAGCATTACAATATCCGATGCTGCCACATACTCAATTGAGTGACCACGAAGTGGGTGCAATATATCAGTATCTGAGAACAATCCCACCCATTAAAAATAAAGTGGAAAGGTCTTTAAACCTCTGATACTATAAATCTTCGAATCTATCAACGTAAGGCGTCATATATTCGGTCAACACTTCCCTGACTTCGAATTAGGGAAAAATAACTTTATTTTTTCTTATCTTTTTTCAATATCTAAATTGGAGTAATATCGCTTCTGATTTTCTGGCTCTGATAATCAGGATGGGTATTTAAGTAGGGTGACTATTTTTTAGAGATCGAATTTAAATTAAAATGAAAGTGCTGTTTTCCCAAAAGGATTCGAAGGGGATCTTTTACATCGAGGAGGAGAATAAACGGATGGCGGTTATGGAATTTACCATGGCAGGTTCTGATAAATTAATCATCGACCATACTGATGTGGACGACCGACTGCGAGGTCAGGGGGCGGGGAAGAAGTTGCTGGACCGACTAATCGAATATGTTCGGAAAAACAACATCAAAGTAATCCCTTTATGCCCATTTGCTAAATCGGTTTTTGAAAAAGACGCGGCTATACGGGATGTTCTTCTCTATTAATTTTATGCACTTTATTGTGACTATTTCAGATCTATCCTGCGATAATGTGATCTTAACCTTATGTACCAAATTGACAAGAAACCAAAGGGCTGTAAATACAGTCGACTGACTAAGCAGGTTCTTTCTTTTCCATTTAAGAACTCACTTTTATACGTGGCCAAATCAAATGCAAGAGAAGTTTTTTCAGCCTGATCTGGAGGACCAAAAGTTAATTCTCAGGACTCCGAGATGATTGTATGAATAAAATAAGATCCGGTCGATTGAAAATTTAGAGTGAGTTCTTCTCTAAGGATCATCAGATGATTTTTTGTAATAGCGTGCATAGCGATCCACGACATGGCAGTATGGTGATTTTCAAATATTTTTTTCATGACAAGTCTTTTTTTAATGGAATAATTGATTTACAAGTATATGTGTATTATCCATGATCGATTGTCCTGGCAAAACACCACAAATATTCATGTAGGATCACTTTTTTAAACCGGTATCAATCATCGGGGAGAGTCAAAAGGCCAATAAGATCGGATGCTCCACGGTAATTTTGTCTCGCAATCATAGTCAACATTACGGTGAGAAGTAAAATTGGCGGACGTACCTGATTTTACAGGCATTTTGGCTCGCAGTAGAAAGTCTAATGCATAATGCCGGTTAAACCTGCGGCAGACAGATGAGACTTCGCTATAGATTAAATATCATCGACCGGAAAAAATCATAATTGAGTAAATCCTTGTCTCCACGTTAAGCGAAGAGCAGTATATCATAGAGCCTCAACCCCTTTTCCATCCTTCCAACAATCGGTCTTTTATTTTTCCTTTCCGTTCATCTGAAATAAAGGCTGCCTCCAGGGCGAATAGATTACATTTGGCGAAATGATCAAAACCCCAGCCAAAATTATCACGCAATTTCCCATATTCCTCCGTGAGATCTACATTAGAAATGGTCCTGCCATCGGTATTAATACTCATAGAAATACCCGCATTAAATAACCTATCTGCCGGGTGATCGTGAATGTTTTTATAAATACCCGTTTGTAAATTACTGGTGGGACAGACTTCGAGATGTATATTTTCTCTGACTAAATATTTGATTAGTTCCGGGTCTTCAATGCTGCGGACTCCATGCCCAATCCGCGAGGGATAAAAATTTTCCAGTGTTTCCCATACACTATGAGGGCCACAGGCTTCTCCGGCATGTGCTGTGATGTGCAGACCATTTTCATGCGCATATCGAAAAGCCGGTACATGGTTATCGATTGGATAACCTGCCTCATCGGCAGCAATATCAAAACCGACCACTGATCGCCCTTTAAATTGTTCCACCATTTGCACGGTGTGCATGCTTTGTTCTTTGGTAAAATGACGCAGTGTGCATAAAATCAACCCGGCATCGATACCGGTCCGCTCGATACCTCTACGCACCGAATCATCGACAATGTCGACCACTTCCTCAGGTCTCAAGCCCTGGAGCAAATGCAAATAAGGTGCAAAACGTATTTCGGCATATATCACTCCGTCGGCTTTAAGCTGATCAAAGAGATCTTGGGTTACCAGATCCAGGGCATTAGGATCTTGCATCAACTCTACACCTTTTACCGCCCGGGCCAAATAGTCGAGTAAACTGTGACAATGCCAATCTGCCCGAAAAGTCTTTTTATACTCATCAAAAGTGACGTCGGGATTCAACTTTTTCACCACCTGATAGCTCAGCGAACAGTCCAGATGTAAGTGAAGTTCAATTTTGGGAACACGTTTAAGGTCCATGCTGCAAGTATACATAGATCCTTACATTTTATCCGGTTTCCCCTACAAAAGCTCTATATTAGACCTGCACGAAAAGAATGTTCGTTATGCGTCATTTCTTCACCATATATTTCTTGTTTTCCCTGCTCCTGGTGTATAGCCAACCTGAGAATTTACTGAGCGGACAGTACAATTTAGAACAACTGGATTCCATCCTCATACCACTGGAAGACTGGAGACCTTTTCCGAAAATCTCCGATCGACCTGGTTGGGCTGCCGCTGACCAGAGTATGCTCAAGGATTTTATTACCGAAGCAGAAACCTATCTTGAATATAGCTGGCCTTCAATGCCGGCAACCATGTCTTTGGCTTACATAAGAACCGGAGACCGTGACGCTTACCAGGGCCTTAGTTTTCAGAAACGCAGAGCTTTAGGTACCCTTTTGTTAGCTGAAATCGCTGAAAATAAAGGTCGCTTTCTGGACCAAATAGTGAATGGTGTGTGGTCTATCTGTGAAGAATCTTTTTGGGGTGTGCCAGCCCACCTTCCTGGTGATGTTAATGGTTTAGCCAATACCGGTGATCCAATTGTAGATCTATTTGCTGCCGAGACAGCTACCTATCTATCTTGGGTGGATTACTTTCTGGGGGATCAATTGGATTCTATTACTCCGCAAATCAGAATGCGGATGCAGCGCGAAATTCAGCAGCGAATCTTTACACCCCTGATGACCAAACATCATGGCTGGATGGGACCCAATAGCAATGGTCGACCTCCAAATAACTGGAATCCCTGGATTTGCTCCAACTGGATCAATACGGTGCTATTGATGGAAAGAAATCCCGACAAAAGAACGGAGCAAATTCATAAAGCTCTCGGGATCCTCGATGAGTTTTTAAATCCTTATCCAAATGACGGGGGTTGTGATGAAGGGCCCAGTTATTGGGGTGCTGCAGCCGCCTCACTGTTTGACAATATCTCACTTTTGAATCTAGCAAGCAATGATGCCTTTCAATATGTTTATGATAATGAGAAAGTTAAAAATATGGGGCAGTTTATCTATAGGGCCCAAATCAGTAAAAACTATTTCCTAAACTTTGCCGATGCCGACCCTCAACCAAAGATGGATGCTGCAATGATATACCGCTACGGAAAAGCGATCGATGATCTTCCGATGATGCAGTTTGCTGCTTTTTATCATCATGAAGGTGATAATGCCGAAGTGGGAAATTTTCACTTTTTCCGAAATTTCTTTGAATTGTTTATTCAGAAAGATTTAGAAGGGATAGATAAGAAATTACCCTTACCAGGTGACGTTTGGCTCCCGGATATTCAGGTCATGGCAGCCCGGGACAAAGAGGGAAGTACAGATGGATTTTACCTGGCCGCTAAAGGAGGGCATAATGATGAAAGCCATAACCATAATGATATCGGGAATTTTGTGGTCTATTACAATGGTGACCCCCTCATCATAGATGTGGGAAGAGGGACCTACACCCGCAAGACGTTCAGCAGAGAACGCTACGACATTTGGTTTAATCGATCCGATTTTCACAACACTCCCACTATTGCGGGACTTACACAAGCACCAGGAGCACAGTACCGGGCTCACCGGGTAAATTATGACCAGAAACAAAACACAACTCTTTTTAGTCTCGACATATCCCGGGCATATCCTGATAATGAAATGATTTTACGATGGGCCAGAACGATCATCCTGCGACGCCACCAAAATATAGAGATCAATGATGGTTTCCGGTTGCGGGAAAGTCACGAAATAGGCGAACATATAATGACTTGCTATGAACCATATGAAGGTGAACCGGGTGAAATGATCATTCCTTTCCAGCCAGAAGGAAAAGAAAAAATATTATTTAGATTGAAGTACGATTATAATCAATATGCTCCACACGTCGAAAAAATTAAATTGGAAGAGGCTGAAGACCGTGGAATCATAAGCAAATGGGGCGATCGCATTTATCGCCTCACTTTTTCGAGTAAAGAACCGGTTCGGATGGGCGAATTTCAACTCACCATTGAAAAAATACCCTAATCATCAGTGACTAAAAGCCACCTGCAGATCTTTAAAAATATATGATCTGTTCCCATTTCGCTGTTGATGGCATATGCCACCAATAATGTATATTGCGATCGTATAACACCATGCCATTTTTTTAACCACTGCGTTTTAAAATGTTACATCAAAATGATTAAAAGAGCATACCACAGCATTTTTGCACTACTATTCCTGGCAAGTGCCTTACAAGCCCAATCGGCCCTGAAGGATTTATCGGGGACCTGGGCACTGACATTACCTAATAATGGTAACAATGATGCCGGATGGATGGAGATTAAGAAAGAAGATGGTTTCATCTATGCCAGCGTGCTTTGGTATGGAGGAAGTGTAGTACCGGTTGATCATGCCTACACCTTTGAGGATGGAGTGATTCTGACTCAAACAAGGGAACAAGAAACGACATTAGGTAAAAAACTTGCCGTAACTACCTGGTATCAGGTTTCCTTAGATGGTGGAAAGTTAAAAGGGATAAAGGTAGAACCGCAAGTAGATGGCATGGGTGCTAAGGCTACAGCATTTACTGGAGTCAGACTGCCAGCGGATCCACCAGCGCCTGATATGTCTTCATTAAAATATGCCAAACCAATCAATCTCTTGACCGGCAACAGTTTAAATGGGTGGGAATTAATGGGTGAAGATCGAACCAATGGATGGAGTGTTGAAAATGGCGTATTAAAAAACAACCCGGTTCAGCCAGAAAACGGACATCATGTCCGATATGGGAATCTGCGAACCGTTGATGAATTTGAAGATTTCAATTTGAAACTGGAAGTCAATGTTCCAAAGGGAAATAACAGTGGCGTCTATCTTCGTGGTATCTATGAGATTCAAATTATCGATAGCTACGGAAACGAGTTGGATAGTCATAATATGGGTGCCCTCTACAGTCGAATTACTCCATCGATGGCAGCTGAAAAGCCAGCGGGTGAGTGGCAATCACTGGATATGACCTTGGTAGACAGACATGTTACCGTGATCCTGAATGGTAAGAAAATTATCGACAATCAACCGGTACGTGGCTGTACCGGTGGAGCAATGACATCCGATGAATTTAAACCCGGCCCGATCTATTTACAAGGAGATCATGGATCGGTTATGTATCGAAACATCGTACTAACGCCGATTATCGATTAGTAAAAAACAATCAAAGGATTAGTTCATCTCTGCAAAAAGTGTAAATTTGCCGTCCGTTCGAGCAGAAAGTTAGCGCTACTGACGAGGCAAAGCCTGACAGCAGTACGCTAAAACCTTTGAACTATTTTAATCTGGGGCTATAGCTCAGTTGGCTAGAGTACTTGACTGGCAGTCAAGGGGTCGTCGGTTCGAATCCGTCTAGCTCCACTAG
>JAGQWV010000367.1 GCA_020437045.1 Saprospiraceae bacterium
TTTTTCTGCAGTATTTCGATTTTATGAGGTTGTAGCTTAGTTACGAAAGCAGGTTGCTTAATCGTTCGATGATGCTCAATGATATCCAGAAGAACTTCTATTGACTTCGATGCACCGTAGATTATTTCAGGAAATCCCAATCGTTGTTTGCGATCAGAATCGACATTAAAATTCTTCATGAATTTAGTGTGCTTTATTTAACGCCCGGTTTAATTTTCCCGAAACCAAACCCTCATCATCGATACGGCAGGATGAAAAGCCAATTTCCGCAAATGCTTTGGTGATTTCATCCTGATATGATCTCAAACGATGCAGTTCGTTGCTGGGAACTTCGATTTTGGCTTCAGAACCGTAATGCCTCACCCGGACATCCACAAACCCATAGGAATTTAAGATACCTTCAGCCACCTCAATCTGTTTTAATTTTTCGGGAGTAATAAAATCGCCATAAGGCACCCGCGAGCTCAGGCATGGACTAGCCGGTTTGTTCCAATTAGGTAAGCCATAAAATTTTGCCAGAGCTCTTACATCCGCTTTGGTAAAATTACATTCCACCAAGGGTGATTGTATGGCATGCTCTGCCGCCGCCTGTAATCCCGGTCGATAGTCTTTAAAGTCGTCCCGATTAGTCCCATTTAGGATGGCATAACCTGGATATTTTTGCTGTACCTGACTTAAATCAGTATATAAGTGAGATTTGCAGAAATAACACCTATTGGCTGGATTTGAATAATAGTTCTCATCCTGGATTTCTCTGGTTTCTATTATTTCCAGATGAATCCCATAATCCTCACAAAACTGGATAGCTTCAGCGTAGTCTTTTCGCTTCAGACTGGGTGATATCGAAATACATCCAACGGCCCGATTACCCAGGAAAAGATGGGAGGTATACAGAACCAATGCAGAATCGATGCCTCCGGAAAAGGCTGTGATTGTGCCTTCAAAGTTCTGGTACCATTTCTCTAACTGTTGAAGTTTCTTTTCCATGTTCATTGCTAATAGTAATCGAGTTCTATCCCAGAATCAGTGAATTTATTATTTTTTAGCTTCAATATTACTATTTGAAACGGCAGATCCTCCCTGTTGTTAAATATTCCCCGGAGTTTTTGTATATTTTTAGAGAATTGGATTTTAAAATTTACGGAAGCCTAAGCGCTTAAAATTTTCTTTTGGACTTCAGAATCGGTTATTTTAATCTAGTCAACTATGAAAAAAAATCGAAGATTATTCTTAAAAACCCTGGCTACAGTGACTACTGGCATTATGGTAGGTGGTGAGTCTGTACACGGTAAATCAATGATAAATCGTGACCGGTTGGGGGAGTTATTACCCCTCCGTAAATTGGGCATGACCGGTCAGGAAGTGACCATGCTTGGCGTTGGTGGAGCCCATATAGGAAAGTCGGATGACAAAACGGCTCAGGAAATTTTGGAAGCTGCCCTGGAGGGAGGTGTTCGCTTTTTTGATAATGCCGAATCCTATAATTCCGGAGGATCCGAGGAAAAGTACGGCAAATATCTTGTGCCTAACTATCGGGATATTGCCTTTATCATGACCAAATCAACCGGTAAAACTGGACCAATAGCTCAACAACATTTAGAAGATTCATTACGTCGCATGAAAACAGATTATGTTGATCTGTGGCAGATCCATGCCGTCTCCAGTCCGGAAGATGTCGATAGTCGCATCGCTGAAGGTGTGCTGGAAGTGGCCAGAAAAGCTCAGGAGAGTGGCAAAGCACGTTTTATTGGCTTCACCGGTCATGCTAACTACAAAGCACATCAGCGTATGTTGGAGCGGACCGATATTCTGCAAACCTGCCAGATGCCGATCAATTGTTTTGATCCCACCTATAAAAGTTTTATCAATAACGTCCTACCCATTTTGGTCGAAAGGAAAATGGGAATATTGGCTATGAAAACCTTGTCAAACGGTGGCTTTTTTGGAGGCACCCGGCACTTTCATGGGGGAGACAATCCCAAAATGGTTCCGGATGTGGTTAGTCTTCGGGAAGCCTTGCATTTTGTTTGGTCTTTGCCGGTCAGTGTGTTGATCACCGGCCCGGACCATGCCGAGATGATGCGGGAGAAGATAGCCTTGGCTAAATCATTTGAAATGATGAAAGAAGATGATCGTCTGGCCCTGATCGAAAGGGTGGATAATGCCGGATATGACGGTAAGTTGGTTGAGTTTTATAAAGCTTGATGGCGGTAAGTTCTTCGACTCCTGATCCAATTGGGTGCGCTCTATGGAGTGAATATCTACTAAAAAGTAGAACTCTGCAAAAACCAACGATCAATCATTAAGATTTTCGTGCCCTATGAATGACAAAATTAGTTTGAAGGATGCCATTTCCATTGGAATAGGTGGAATGGTTGGTGGTGGTATTTTTGCGGTATTGGGATTGGCGGTTTCCCTGGCTCAGGGAGGAACGCCAGTGGCTTTTCTCTTTGCCGGTATCATCGCTTTAGTGACCTCCTATAGTTATGCCAAGTTGTCCTTACATTATCCGAATCGGGGAGGTACGGTCAAATTCATCAATCAGGGTTTTGGCAAAACAGTCTTCAGCGGTGGGATTAATAATATCCTTTGGGTAAGCTATATCATCATGCTGGCCCTTTATGCCTCGGCATTTGGATCGTACGCTCCCAACTTGTGGTCTCCTTTTGGAGATAAGCATTTGGATTTTCACTTTTACGCCAGTCTGATTATCATTTTTGCAACAGCGATCAATTATTATAGCATCAAGGTCGTGGGTGATATTGAATCATATGCCGTGATCATCAAACTGATCATCTTGATTGGATTTATTGGTGTCGGTTTTTATGGTTTTACAGTGAATAATCACCTGGATCAACTTGCTCCAAGTAGTTGGAAGGATCCAATACATTTGCTGACAGGAGGTATGGTCATTTTTGTTGCCTATGAGGGTTTTGAATTGATTGCTAATGCAGTTCCGGATCTTGTAAATCCGGAACGCAATGTAGATAAAGCCTATTTCGGTGCAGTGATCTTCGTCATCATTCTCTATATCTTGATCGCCGTGGTCACCATTGGTTCTCTTACCTTTTCAAAGATTGCAACAGCACAGGACTATGTTCTTGCTGAAGCTGCAATGCCGGTCCTTGGTAAAATAGGTTTTTCCATTATAACCGTTGCTGCCCTGATTTCAACATTCTCTGCCATCAATGCCACCTTATACGGAGGTAGCCGGGTTAGTTATGTTATCGCTGAAGATGATGAGTTGCCTCATGAATTGTCAGGTAAATTGTGGAATCAACCCATCGGCTTGCTGATTACTGCCGTGCTGACACTATTCTTAGTCAATACCTTGAAATTGGAAAGTATATCGACGGCGGGAAGTGTAGGATTCCTTCTTATCTTTGCAGTGGTCAATTACGTTGGGTATCGTCTTGCAGACCAGATGCAGAGCAAGAGCATTATCTCTTTATGTGGCGCCATTCTCTGTTTCCTGGCAATGGTTGTTCTGATCATTCAACAATTCATGTCAAATCCGACAGGCATCATTATCTCGCTTTCAATTATTGCATTTTGCTTCTTATTGGAGTGGCTTTATAAGCGCGCCAAAAAAAATGTTGCCTAGGAGACTGTTGAAATACCGAGATTGATGCTGCAGTCGTAAATCGTTGTGCCTGACGAGGCGAGATCGAGGGAGGCTACCCGTCGGTAACTGACTGAGGATCAACGAAGTC
>JAGQWV010000368.1 GCA_020437045.1 Saprospiraceae bacterium
TAATCAGTGAGACGTTAGGAAAAGACGTCACCGAGTATAAAAAACTCCTGGAAAAAGGTATCAACCGAATTGAAAATGAATTATTTGACGGAGAGTATTTTATACAGAAGATTCAGGTGGAAGGTCTTGATGCTGCCAATCCAGTAGAAGCATCCAGCAAATCCATGGGAGGAAAGTATTCGGATGAAGCTTTACAATTATTAAAAAAAGAGGGACCCAAATATCAGTATGGCGCTGGTTGCTTGTCCGATGGTATTCTGGGTATTTGGATTGCCAGAATGTGTGGTTTGCCAGATATTGTAGATTCGAAAAAAGTTAGTAGCCATTTGTTGGCAGTGCATAAATATAATCTCAAGCAAGATCTAAGTACCCACATCAACCCTCAACGCCCCTCCTTTGCTATGGGAGACGAGGCCGGGCTCTTATTATGCTCCTGGCCCAAAGGAGGCAAACTCTCATTACCTTTCGTCTACTCCAATGAGGTCTGGACCGGAATCGAATATCAGGTGGCTGCTCATTTGATGCTGACGGGACAAGTTCAGGAAGGCTTGGATATTGTAAGGGCCTGTCGAGATCGATATACTGGCATGATCAGAAATCCCTTCAACGAGTATGAATGTGGCAGCTGGTATGCAAGGGCCATGTCCAGTTATGGTATGATTCAGGGACTCACCGGACTATTTTACGATGCCATCGACAAGACCTTATATGTTGACTCGAAAATTGGAGATTTCACCTGTTTTTTGTCGACCGAAACCGGATATGGCCTGGTGCATTATAAAGGGGGTAAGGCAATCCTGGAAGTGGTATCGGGTGATATCCAACCGAAAAGAATTTTCGTAAAAAATTCATAATATTCGACTCTATTATTTTGTCAACCTGATTTTATGTTTTTACGAAGAATTCTTTTCGTTTCTCTAATTGCCTTCGTCCTGCTTTATATTCGTCATACCTGGAGGAATTTACCACCAGCATCAATGCTTGACCGGCCTGAAAAGCATCTAATTCCTGCAACATCCGATCCCGGCATCTCATTTGGTCTAATCGATAGTATAGTAAAAATCGCTGTGGATACCATGCTTGTACCGGGGGCCGTGCTCTCAGTGTATCAGGATGGCATTGCCATTCATGAACGGGCTTTCGGATATGCAAAACGCTATGATTTTGGGAAAAAATTGCTGGCAAAGCCAGATACGATGACGCTGGACACTCGATTCGATCTGGCATCATTAACCAAAGTTTTTGCGACAACTTTTGGAATCATGCTACTGACCGATGCTGGCAAGATAAGTCCTGATATGCCGGTATCCAAAATCCTTCCGGACTTTACCGATCCGTCAAAGGACAGCATTACCATCCGGCACCTGCTCACTCATAGTGCCGGTTTGACAGAATGGGCTCCGATCTATTATCATGCAAGAAATGAAGATGAGGCCAGGAAGTACATCAGCACCTTACCATTAAAATATCCTGTGGGTGCTGGGCGACATTATAGTGATCTGGGCTTCATGTTGTTGGGATACATCATCGAGAAGGTAAGCAATGAGGATCTTAACTCATTCCTGCAGGAGGAGCTATACAGCAAACTCGATTTACAAAACACCTCATTTAATCCTAATACCGATGGTCCTCCTTTTGCCTGTACCTCCCATGGGAATCCTTTTGAAAAAAAGATGGTCTACGACGATCACTTTGGATTTAAGTGCGACGAGGATCCAACCTTTTTTCAGGAATGGAGACACTATGTATTGTGTGGAGAAGTCAATGATGGCAATTCGTATTATGCCCATCAAGGGATGGCCGGTCATGCCGGGCTTTTTTCGACTGCCCACGAATTACAGATACTACTCGGACTATTGCTAAACAAGGGAGTCTACCAATCCAAAAAATATATTAAGGAGGAAACCATCAACCTATTTCTCACCAAAGACCGCTTCGGCCATGGCCTGGGTTGGGCCATGTCACCTTCAGCTGTACCGGTCGATAATCTTCCTCCGGGATCCTTTGGCCATACCGGATTCACCGGAACCTTCGCCGTAGGTATTCCAAAGTACAACCTGGGTTTGATCTTGCTGACCAACCGGCAAAACCTGGATGTAAATTCAGATGGCAACTACAATTCGGTCACCAAACTCCGCAAGGACGTCACGGAAAATTTGATTCGAATGTTGGAGTAGTACGAAATCACATCGATATCATCAATTTTCTGCGATCAAACCTAAAATAATTCACAACGGAAATTGATGAGAAACTCCCACTGCTGGAAATAAAATTAAAAAGGAATTTCCCAATAATTTCTAAAAAATTCCCATATCTCTGATACCTGCAAAAATAAAGGCGGCGTCTCAATAATTTAGATATTACTGGTTACTAAACCAGCGTGCCTTTGGGTACAATATGAAAGCCCACTTCCATAGCTCGATTTTGCAGATCTTCCACCTTGACGATTACAGTTGTATATATGGTAATTTCAGCAGGAAAAGAATTACTATTAACCGCTACACTGCGCACTCCCGGCAAGGTCATCAAATGACCTTTTATTCTTTCCAGATCATACTGGTTTTTAGCATTTGTGCCGAAGACTTTGCCATGATCACCGGGTATTATGTTTTCTGAGATTAAGCTCATATTTCTATTTCTTTAGGGTCACAGGAAGCATCCAAAACACAATCAAAAGCTTCCCTTTCTAATTAGTCGTTGTCGCAATAGTCGATGGTCTATCTTACTACGAATAAACCATCATCTTATTTATAGAAACGCATTAAAAATTCAAGATGTTCACTTAACGATCGATTACTTTTTTTGTCGAAAAATCCTCACTTATACTCCCCTAGGAGACTGTTGAAATACCCAGCTCGTGCTGTAAAACATAGGAAAGTCCTCTGATTATTGAAAGACACAGTCGTTCTCCTTGCGCCTGACTTCGTTGATCCTCAGTCAG
>JAGQWV010000369.1 GCA_020437045.1 Saprospiraceae bacterium
TAACGGCAATAATCGATGCGTTGGTTTACTAGGAGCCAATTCTTAATTAACCTCATCTTAACCTAGTGGTAAAACAAATTAACAGACCGAATACAGTCTTTTGTATGAATGAAGGTCCAGCACCTTCTCTGTTTTTTCAACACTTAATTTATGTAGCTATGAAAATGTGGATTTTATTGCTGGCAACCGCAACCAGTATCGTCAGTCTATCGGCAAAGAGTGATCCAGATCAGCGGTTGACCGGAACTTGGCAAAACGAAGAACACCATATTTTACTGACCATCGAAGAAACGAATGATGGCATCCGCGTCAGGCGTAACACCCAGGATCAATGGTATACATACCTACAGATCAGAGACCGGCAATTCAGAGATCGACAGGGAAATATCTATTACCTCAATAACAAGGATCAGCTGGAATGGGAAGACCATACCAGCAAGAAACACCTTCGGTTCAACAAAATATCGAGTGCAAATGCTAGAGATAACCAGTGGCGAGAATCACCGGAGAACCGGGGTTCGAACCGGGACAAGTATATCGAACGCAATCATCACTACGGAACGTCAAGATCACCTTCGGTTTCTGCCCACCAGCTCAATGGTCGATGGATTAACGAGTCGACCGGACAGGCAATCCAGGTTGAAGGTAAAAACAACAAACTCCGGGTCAGGGCGCACAAAGGCGGATGGGACACCTTCTACCGTCATGATGCGAATACCTTTGTAGACAAACGAGGTAATCGATATGATTTTACCCGCAATCGACTCACTTATACCTCCAGGTTGGGTGACTTCCGGATGGAATTCAAACAATATTAATCCTTAAGCAAAGACGGCGATCAGAGGATTGCCGTCTACTTGCGAGTCCACTCACAAAGTCCACTTTGCTCTAAAATCAGGTTTACCTTTTCCCTAAAAAGTATGATTTTCATCCAGCTTAATCCTTAAGGGCTGGGGACCAAAGTGGCTAAAATGTCGCATCCGGTACTCTTCGGAGTACACTCACCTGTCATCTTTATTTTGATGGATCCAGTACCAACTTAAGTCTTTCGGTGTCTTCACCCCTTAGGACCACAACTTCAATTTCCTCACCTGATTTGTGTTTTTCGAGCGCCAGTAAAAGATCGACATTGGTTTTGATTTTATCATCGTTAAGACCCACGATAATATCTCCCAACACAATCTCTCCTCTTTGATTGCGACGGGTAGCGATTATCCCTGCCCGGTCGGCAGCGCTGCCTGCCTGAACGTTACTCACTACCGCTCCTTCAATCCCAGCTCTACTGACAATGCTCTGATTAAAAAGATCTACTCCCAGGGATGGACGCTGCAACTTCCCATATTTGATCAGATCACTCACCACCCAGTTTACTTGATCTACCGGAATACTAAATCCAATACCTGCATAGGCTCCTGATGGACTATAGATGGCCGTGTTTACTCCGATCAGGCTTCCTTGTGAGTCGAGCAAAGGCCCTCCGGAGTTACCGGGATTGATAGCTGCATCCGTTTGTATCACATCACGGATGGGTGTACCGGACCGGCTTTTGATTTCTCTACCTAACGCACTGATGATGCCGGTAGTCAGTGTTTGATCCAAACCAAATGGGTTACCTATAGCATACACTGATTGACCAACCATGAGATCATCGGAAGTTCCTACCGGAATAGGCACCAACTTTTCACGTGGGGCTTTTATTCTCAAAATAGCCAAATCTTTTTCCCGGGCATATCCCACCAAATCCGCTTCATAAGTAGACTGATCAGAAAGAGTTACGGTGGCTTTATCAGCATCCTCTATCACATGGAAATTGGTCACAATATGACCTTCCTTATCCCAGACAAATCCCGACCCACTGCCTTGGGGAATCTCGGTAATATCTCGGGTCCAGTAGTCTTGTCGATATGTGGAAGTATTGATGAATGCCACCGACGGAGCAGCATCCTCGAAAAGATTAATAGTAGCCGTCTCTTCCTCATTCAACTCTCGACGAGGAGTCACTGACCGGGCATAAGATGTTTGGGTTGCTACGGCAGGGCCCTGTTCTGTTGTCTCTGCCGGTGTTTGTTCCTTTACTGGATCTTCGTTTATCAAACTGCTGGTACCTACCAGATATCCAATCACGAAGAATGCAACCCAACTTAAGATTCTCAAAAATGCTTTTAGATTCATATCATTAGATATATTATGGTCATGAAACGAATGTACTTTTCTTATAGTCTAGGAGACTGTTGAAATACCCAGCTCGCGCTGTAAAATATAGGAAAGTCCTTTGATTATTGAAAGACACAGTCGTTCTCCTTGCGCCTGACTTCGTTAATCCTCAGTCAGTTACCGACGGGTAGCCTCCCTCGATCTCGCCTCGTCAGGCACAACGATTTACGACTGCAGCATCAATCTCGGTATTTCAACAGTCTCCTAGGAGGGTGTTTTAAAGTTCCCAGATAAAATAATTCATAAAGGACCGATTTCATCTCTACAAAGACTGTCAACATCAACCGGTATTTCCTTTAAAAACAAAGTTGCAGAATTTTGAAATTTCGCAAAAGACAATAACTTTTTTACCCACAGGCTATCTGATATTTTGATTTGGTTTCGCGACATATATTCTATCTCCATTGATCATTCTTTACAAATATTCGTCTTACCTTTATTGCAGAACCATGTGATAGATCATGCTAACCTTCAAACCGGGCAGTGATTCACAATTTGGCCCTAGTACCTTGGCAGTAAAACTGCTTCTCCATTTGTTTTGCTTACTTATGTTGAGTTTTTCCCTTAAAGCCCAAGAATCCATCGATCTCAAGATCAACGAAATTATCCGTAAACATGGTCTGAATGAGAGCCAGGTGATGGATATCGCCAGTTGGCTAACCGATGTTTACGGACCCCGCCTCACCGGTTCCCCGATGTTGGACCAGGCTACAGATTGGGCGGTTCAAACGCTAAAAGATTGGCAACTATCCAATGTGCATCTTGAAGCTTGGGGTCCCTTTGGCCGGGGTTGGGAGATGGAACATTTTGAAATGCATTGTACCGGTCCATCCTACTGGCCGGTGATCGCTTACCCGAAAGCATGGAGTCCCTCTTCAGAAGGTGAAATCAGCGGAGAAGTTATCTATCTGAACGCGTCGACCGGAGCTCAACTTGCCAAATATCAGGGGCAGCTAAAAGGCAAGTTCATTTTGTTAGACACCATCCGGAATATAGACCAGGGCTTCGAAGCGCCTGCCACCCGTGTTGATGATAAAGAATTACTGCGGCTCGCCAATCTCAATGATCCCACTCCTCGAAGAGAAAGAGGGTATCGTGGCAGTGGTGCTCGTTTTACAGATACTTTATGGACCTTTCTTGCTCAGGAAGATCCTGCAGCCGTCATAGATCGCAGCTACAAAGGTGATCTGGGTACCGTTTTTGTTTCTGGTGCCAGCACGGCTCAGGGACGTGCGCAAAATCCTGGCAATCCGGTGGTTCGCCAGGTGACTATGAGTATTGAGCATTACAACCGTATATTCCGGTTATTACAAAAAGGCATTCCGGTGAATTTACAGATGGAACTTAAAACACGCTACACCAATGACGATGGAATGGAGCACAATATCATCGCTGAAATCCCCGGGACGGATCTGGCTGATGAGGTCGTCATGTTTGGTGCCCATTTTGATTCCTGGCATACAGGTACCGGAGCCACAGATAACGGAGCCGGTTCAGCGGTAATGATGGAAGTGGCGAGGATACTGCAAAAGACCATTGAAGAGTCTGGCATCAAGCCCCGACGTACGGTCCGTTTGGCACTATGGACCGGAGAAGAACAGGGTTTATTTGGGTCAAGAGCTTATGTGCGCGAACATTTTGCCAACACAGATCCATTTGGCAATGCTTTGGAGGTCATGCCTTCGGCAGAGCAAATCTCCGCGTATTATAATCTCGACAATGGAACAGGTAAAATCCGTGGAGTACACCTCCAGGGCAATCAGCAAGTATGGCCGGTTTTCCGCGATTTTCTTGAACCTTTTCAGGATTTAGGTGCCAGCACCCTGACCCTTGCCAATACCGGGGGAACAGACCACTTATCTTTCGATGCCGTGGGTATTCCCGCATTTCAGTTCATTCAGGATCCTATAGCATATGGCACAAGGACGCATCATAGCAATATGGACAACTGGGACCACCTGGTTGCCGATGATATGAAACAGGCGGCAACGGTGATCGCCTCCTTTGTCTGGCATACAGCTCAAAGAGATGAAAAATTACCTCGTAAACCGACAGATGAAGAAGTAAAACAATAAAAATAAAGCAATTACAAGCCAATGAAAAAGCAAGGTGTAGTCTATTCAAGTTTCTTACTATTATTTGCTCTGTTTTTTAATGCATGCCAGAGCGAACCAGCAGAAGCACCAAAACCTATGTTTGCCCTGGCCCCAAACGATGACGGACTCACGCTACCCGATCAATTTGATGCCGTGGTCGTCGTGGACACACTGGGTCGTGGCCGGCACCTGGTAGTCAGGGAAAACGGAGACATATATGTGCATCTCAGGAATAAAACGGATGAAGGGCATTCACTGGTGGCCTTACGCGATACTTCTGGTGATGGAAAAGCAGATAAAATTGAAACCTTCGGAGGCTACCCCGGCACAGGTATCGAAATCCACAAGAATTACCTATATTTTGCAACACCAGGCCGGATTTACCGGACCATGTTGGGAAACTCTCTTGTACCCACCGGTGCGATTGATACGATCGCTCTTCTTGAAGGTGGAGAAGGAGGACACTCGGAAAAGGAATTTACCTTCGATAGCCAGGGCAATATGTATGTCAATGTAGGATCACTCTCAAATGCCTGCGAAGAACCCCTCCGAACCGCTGCCTCACGAGGACCTGATCCTTGTATTGAATTGGATAAGCGGGCAGGTATCTGGAAATTTAATGATAGCCAACCGATGCAACAGCAGACCAAAGAAATGCGCTACGCCACTGGAATCCGCAATGCCGTGGCCATCAACTGGGACCCGTCTTCCAATTCACTGTATGCCGTATCTCATGGGAGGGATGATTTGCACCGTTATTGGGAAGACATCTTTACCGAGGAAGAAAACGTAGAATTGCCCGCCGAAGAATTTTTCCAGGTGAGTGAAGGAGATAATTTTGGCTGGCCCTACTGCTTCTATAATCAAATAGAGAAGAAAAAACTTCTCAATCCTGAATATGGGGGTGATGGCAAAACGGTGGGCCGATGCGAGGATGCAAAACTCCCACTCATTGGATTTCCCGGACATTGGGGACCCAACGATATAATATTTTACCAGGGAAATATGTTTCCTGAAAAGTATAAACATGGTGCTTTTATCGCTTTCCATGGTTCATGGAATCGTCTGGGCCATGACCAGGCAGGTTTTAAAGTGGTATTTGTACCCATGAAAGATGGTCAGGTGACCGGCG
>JAGQWV010000370.1 GCA_020437045.1 Saprospiraceae bacterium
ATTTAAAAAAATCAGGGAGCATCATTGGAGAATCAATCCGGTCTAATAATTCCAGATCTTGAATCCCTTCTAAATATTTCGGTATGAATTTGACTTTCCGGTTCCCGCTCAGACTCTTTATTTTAGGTCTTAAATCTTCAGCTTTTTCACATTGGTCTTGGTGGTAGACCCCTTAACTTCAGAACCCATATCATATATACTTTCACGAGTTTCTCACGGTCAACTACGCTTATAAGACAGCGATTCCGAAGTATTATCAGCAGATTATTTCCAATTGGTCTAAAAGTTGATTACTGATTAATCTAGAACTTAAGAAATTCTATAACCTACACCTAATGAATTTCCACCTTAAGATACGTACCTGGTATTTATTGTTAACTTTTTGGGGTGCCATTAATCTAAATGGGAACATTTCTTTCTCCAGCATCGAGACCCTCCCAACATTATTTGAGAACTCGTTACTACGAAAAGAGGCAGATGAAAAGTTGACCGATGATACCGATTGCGAAGTCACAGTTTCTTTCACTCAATATATTTGCGAAGGCAGCGTGTACATCTTCAACGATATAATCTTCAATTCCAGTGGAGTATATGTAGATACACTCACAACAATCCAGGGCTGCGATAGTATCATTTACCTGGAATTGATTATCTCTCCTACTCTATATTATTCATTTAGCGATGAAATCTGTGAGGGATGGAACTATTTTTTTGGAAATCATGTCCTTAACACCGCTGGCACCTATTCAGATACCCTGACCGGTTCAACAGGTTGTGATAGTATAGTTACCCTTAACCTTACCGTAAAGGATCATATTAATATCTCGTTAGGTGAAGACACCATTCTATGCGAAGGAAATACTTTGACATTGGATGCTGTTGGCTATGAGACTTACCGATGGAGCACAGGAGACACCACAGAATCAATCCAGGTCCATACATCGGATCGTTATACTCTTTCAGTTACCGACGAGTCAGGTTGTTCAGCATCGGATGATATTCTGGTTTCTTTTATATCTACTCCGCATGCTAATGTAGAATCCGATATCACAATTTGTGTAGGAGAACCGGTAATGCTTCGGGGAAGTGGTGGTGACCGATGTTTTTGGCTGCCGACACCAAATTTTCCTGGTACCACAGCATGTGATACCATAGACTTTCCCATGGATACAACGATCTATCAACTGGTGGTTTTGAATCAGCTTCAGAGTATGAGTTGTACCGATACTGCACAGCTACAGGTGAACGTCAACTCTCCACCTCATATTGATTTAGTGCCCGACACGACTATATGTTCTGGTTGTCCTGTTAATCTTGTCGAACAATTAGTCGACTGTGAGGAATGCCAATGTATTTGGACGGGTATTAATGATACTCAATTAACAAATTGCAATCCCCTGGTTAACCCTGTTATCGGCACCGATTATGTCGCTATGATTACGGATAAACACGGTTGTAAAGACACTGCCTCGGTTACCATTCGCATAGAAGATATGAGTACTTCTGTCTTACGCTTTCCAGAAAAAGTGATCGATATTTTTCCAAATCCGGCTCGAAATAGTTTTGGCATTACAGGCCTGGAAAATAATACAGATACAAGGATTAAATTCTATTCTCTGGCGGGAAAATTACTTTATATGACTTCCGGATATGCAAAAGAGATTGACATATCTTCACTTGAAAATGGATTCTATTTAGTGGTGATTGAAAGTGAAGGAAATTTTTTCCGTCAGAAATTACTCAAAATTTGAGAAAGCAAGATCGGTCAAAAATAATCATTATTATCCAGGAAGGACAGCATGATATATCGATAAAAGTTCCCACTATATCTAAATCATAGTCCGATCTAACAATTCCTGATCGCGAATCCCTTCCGGATATTTCCGCATGAATTTGACTTTCCGTACTCTGGTGAGATTTTTTAATTTTAATTCAAGATCTTCTGCGGCTCGGAGAGAGGATTTTTCAGTTGACCATAATAATGACCATGGAATACCTGTAGAAGTGTAGAGTGATTCTCCACTATTGTGTTCGATTATCCTATTTTCTAAATTGGAAGTTTGGCC